>CAMNAT010000410.1 GCA_946531785.1 uncultured Oscillospiraceae bacterium | reverse complement strand
AGATGCGTCAGATCATGGAACAGGATAAGCTGACAGGCGTGCTAAGTATGGTCGGGTTCCGCAGAAGTGTCGAGGTGCTTCTGCACGACCACCCCGATATACAATACCTCATTTCGTATAATAACATCAGAAATTTTAAGTTTATCAACGACAGTCTCGGCAGATCGGCAGGAGATGAGCTTCTGCGCTTCTGGAGCCAAAAATCAATGGAATATATGACAGATGAGGAAGCGATAGGGCGTATCACCAGTGACCATTTTGTCGTTCTGCGCCGCATAAGCGGTGATGATCAGATGGATAATGATGAAAGAGATATACTTGACCCTGTACGGAACTATTTCACCAACCAAGGCAACGAAAACCGCCTTCAGCTTTGCAGCGGTATATATGTGCTGACCGCGGAGGATTACAGGAATATCGATGTAGATCGTATGCTGGACTATGCGCGTGTAGCTGAAGAAAGAGTTCGTAAGACACGCAAGGACGGATATGAGTTTTATAATCCGGAGCAGTGGGAAAAGGGACAAAGGATCACATATATCTGCTCTCATCTGCAAACTGCGCTCCGATCCGGAGAGATACAGGCATGGTATCAGCCTCAGGTAGATCATAAAACAGGAGAGATCATCGGCGCGGAGGCTCTTTGCCGCTGGAATCACAGCAAGCTCGGATGGCTTCGTCCGGATGAATTTATACCCGTTCTCGAAGAATCCGATCTTATATACGCACTTGACAAATATATCTGGGAGACTGTTTGCCGGGATCTGCACAGATGGAATGAGCAGGGAGAGGTCCGATATGTTTCAGTCAACCTGTCACGTTGTGATATGCTTGCAGAGCTGAATATTCCCAGTCACTTCTATAACCTGATCCGTACCTATGATCTGGATCCCTCCCAGCTCAGGATAGAGATAACCGAGAGCGCATATGTCGAGGATCCTGAGCTGCTGATCAGCACAACAGTAAAGCTTAGGGAGTTTGGCTTCCGCGTTGAAATGGATGACTTCGGCAGCGGATATTCTTCGCTGCATATGCTCAAGGATGTCCCTGTTGACCGTATAAAGCTTGATCTTAAGTTTTTATCCGGTGTCGGAGACTCGGAGAAGGGGCGGATCATAGTCAGCCACATAGTGCAGATGGTGGATTCTCTGGGTATGAGCATGATCGCAGAGGGCGTGGAGAATATTTCTCAGGCGAACTTTTTGGAGAGCCGGGGCTGCTCTGAGATGCAGGGGTTCTATTTCTACAAGCCAATGCCGGTCGAGGAGTTTGAAGCGGTAATGAAGCAGAAGTCTGATACATAAGGGCGGCAGCAATGCCGCCTTTTTGTAAAAGATATTCAGTTAAAGATCGTCGCATATTTATATTACCACATTTCCGGAATTGTAAAGGGGTAATTTTGCTGTATGAACCTATACCTTTTTCGTTAATGATGTAGGTACAGCATTGCGTATCGCAAGCTCGTCGCGCTTCATGTAGTCAAAGTGCTTGATCCCTTTTGCGGTCAGCTTTTTGGATATATCCTCTGTTATTCGCCCGCCGAAAACTATTGAAAGCGGATTGATGCATTCAGTGAGTTCATCTAGAGTAAGCTTGCTGTCACTGAATGGCATATTGATCGTTATGCCGTCAAAGGATACCGGAACGGGGAGAATAATTATATCACTGTTAAATACCGTTTTATAACTATCCGACCTTCTGACTCCATCGGGTATCATATCTTTTTTAAAGCCATATATTGTTACATCGTAGCCGTCGTCGGCAAGCTCCTTTGCAATGGTGAGCTGCCTGAGATCGCCGCCTGCGACGGAAACTGTTCTGAACATTTTTATGCTCCTTTCTGTTTAACTCCAACTGTGATATACTATGCAAATACAATGCGTTTTGTTATTTCATGATTAGATAAAACATGATCCATGACATATATATCGTATTGAATTCTGCCATTGACATTGTTTTTTATTCGTGTTATAATTTATCCGATATAATTAAAATGAGGAGGTTTTAGTGAAATGAAAACAAAATTATTAAGCCTTATTGCGGCGTTATCGCTTGTAACGCCATCATTTACGGCAATTTCAGTGACCGCAAATGCAGCCGAAACTGTGATCTATAAGCAGGTAGGCGAGGATTTCAAATCAGAGACTGAGACCGATAATGTTGCATCGTTGTGGAGCGTAACAGTTACTCCCGGCGAATATGCCATCAGCAGTATCAGCGTAAAGGTGAAGGATCAAGAAGGAAAACTTCACGGGACTGATGAGGTGTATGATACACCGGTTTGTTCCGGCGGTGATGTTGCATTCGGCGTTGTTGTAAACCATCCTGCAGCTGACATTGCGGGCATAACCGCAGTAGTAAACAACAATGATGTCGAAGCGGTAGCGGATACTCAGAGTCTTGGTCTTTCGGGCGTTAATAATGCGCGTGAGTTAGGCGGCTATGCTGCCGCAGACGGCAAAAAAGTGAAAAAGGGAGCTTTACTGCGTACAGCCGCGCTC
>CAMNAT010000409.1 GCA_946531785.1 uncultured Oscillospiraceae bacterium | reverse complement strand
CCGCCGGAGAGGGTTATGCCGCTTATATACGGCTTTGACAGCCCGGATATAAGCTCATTCTTTGCAGCAGCGTCAAATTCCAGACCGCCATCCGCATCCCATGTTATCGGATTCTGACAGCCCGGGCACGCGTGCTCGCAGCCGGCAAGCCAGAGCACGCCGCGCAGCCCGTCGCCGTTTAGCATATCGTCTTTGGTTATATTATGATATCTGAGCATTACATACTCTTCCTTTCAGCGATCTCAGCCATTTTTGCGGAATTAAGCCGTGTATCGCCCTTGACGCGTGAATATGACAGATACCCGTTCATGCGGTCTATCTTTGTAAGATTCTTCGAGCCGCAGACAGGGCACACATCCATTTCAAGCTCCTCATGTCCGCAGTCGTCACAGTATGCCAGCGAGAGATTCACTCCCTCATAGAAGCCCATATCCATAGCGCGGCGCACAAGCGTGCGCACCGCATCCTTGTTATACGCTATCGGGTACTTTACATACTGTATCTTTCCGCCGTTTGAAAGGTTCCAGAACCGGCATTCGCTGTCCTGCTTCTCGATCGGAGTTATGTCCTCGGTCACATGGCAGTGGAAGCTGTTTGAAACATATTCGCGGTCGGAAACATTTTCGACAACTCCGTACTTTGAACGGAACTGCGTTACCTGCAGACCGCAAAGCGATTCAGCCGGTGTGCCGTATATCGCATAGAGATGACCGTCCTCTTTTTTGAACTGAGCGATCTTCTCGTTTATATGCTTTAAAACATCAAGCGCAAACTGTCCGTCCTCATAGAGCGACTTTTTATTATAAAGCTGCTGAAGCTCATTAAACGCTGTTATGCCGAACGAAGCTGTTGCTGACTTCAGAAGCGGCTTGATCTTGTCGTGAATACCAAGATGTCCGCCATAGAAGCCGCCCTCGCAATATGCCAGCGGATTTGTTGACGCTCGCATCTCGCCGAGGTAGTCATAAGTCCTGCAATGGAGCTGCCTTATAAGCTCCAGATAGTAGTCGAGAACCTCATAAAAATCCTTTGACTCCTGACGCGATTTTGCAAGTATCATAGGAAGATGCAAGGAAATTGCTCCTATATTGAACCGTCCGACAAATACCGGTACATCATTCTCGTCCGCCGGCTCCATCCCGCCGCGCTCATACCATGGCGACAGGAAGGCGCGGCAGCCCATCGGTGATATTATCTTTCCGTACTTTTTATACATCGAAGGTACATAGCCCTCGCCTGTAAGGCTAAGCCAATCGGGATACATCGACCTTGCGCTGCAGTCTATGCCGGCTTCAAACACATCCTCAAGCTCGCCGCCGGGGCCGTGAAGCTTTTCATCATAGAGAAATACTATCTTCGGGAACAGCACCGGCTTTTTGAAGCCGGGCTTGCCCTGTCCGTTCATGCGGACGCGCAGCATGATCTTTGTGCACATCCTCGCAAATTTACCCGTGCCTGTACCTGCCGTAACGGTTATAAACGGATAATCGCCGCGGCTCGATGAAACGGAATTGAACTTATACTCCCAGCCCTGGAAGCCCTGTTCAAAATCGCGTTCGATATCAGCCATTGTAAGCTCCTCGCACTTTTCTTCCGGAAGCCCCAATGAACGGTACTTGTCCATATACTTTTTATACGACTTCTCCGCATACGGCTCCAGTATAAGCTCCGCGCTCGGCACTGTAAACCCGCCGTACTGCTGCGATGCGGCGCTCAGGACTATATCGCCGATAACATCAAACGCGGTATCGAGCGTCTTAGGCTCGTTATACCACAGATTACCCATCTCAAAGCCGCCCTTTAAAACATTCTCGACATCAAAAAGACAGCAGTTCATTGTATCGCGGCGCGCGGACATATCATGGATATAGATGTACCCGTCACGAATAGCCTGCAACTCCTCAGTCGTAAGGAAAAACTTTTTATACAGCTCCTTATTGAGCTGATTAAAAATAAGACTGCGCTTTGTCGAAACAAGGGCGCTGTCAGTGTTGGAATTCTCCTTGTCGCCGATATACATTATCGACTGGCTCTTTTTATATACCTCGTCAAGCATCTGGACAAAGTCCTGCTTATAGTTACGATAGTCGCGGTAGCTCTTTGCGACCTTGGGATTGACCTTTTCAAGCGCGCCCTCAACTATATTATGCATCTCGGCTATCGCGATCTCATCCTTACCCATGCTCTCAGCCTCGCGCGTAACAAACTTACAGATGAAATCTATCTCCTGATCCGTAAACTTTATAAGCACACGGAATGCCGATTTGTTGACGGCGGTAACGACCTTTGAAACATCAAACGCTTCCCTTGTACCATCCTTTTTTATTACCTTTATATTCTCTGTCATATGTATCGCCCCTTCCCGCAAACACAATATATTGTATTTTATTGGTTTTATATATACTATTTATAGTTATCTTACGAGTAATACTATGATAACATATTATTCGTGCTTTGTAAAGGGCATTTATGGTACATCAAAAAAAGCTGCACCGTATAGATGCA
>CAMNAT010000408.1 GCA_946531785.1 uncultured Oscillospiraceae bacterium | reverse complement strand
GCTCGCGCAGCCGATGTATGACGCGGCTGAGTCCCTGGAGGACGGCTCGTCATGGTACAGGTTCCCGGGCATAACCGTAAAGAGAGCTTCCGATAAGGTCGTTCTTGCCGAACTGAAGGCTGAAGATTTCAATATTTCCGAGTATGAGGCACAGAAGTGGATAACGGTCGCTATCCCGTCAACAGGCGTGACTATCTCATCCGAGGATGCATTGGAATATGAAGTAAAAAGAGAGGCGGGCGGCGCTAAGATCATGATCGATTCCATAACGCTGAATGTTGAAGCACCCGCCGCGGGGATATACATTGACAGAGCTGCTTCATCGACTGTGATAAACGAGAATGCTGTAAGCTGCAGTATCGTTGTTGCAAACGAAACGGAAGAGGCTGTGACTGCAAATGTTATCGCGGCTGTGTATGATGCGGATAACAGGCTTGTCGGCGTTAAGTATTTTGCGGATGCAGAGATAGCTGAAGCCGATTCGGAATCGTTTGATGCAGATATATCTATCGCGGCGCACAATGGTGATGTAAGGATAAGGGCAATGATTTGGGATGACGCTCAGAGACCTTTGGCAAAGGACGCTGACCTGACCGGCGCGACCTTTGACTATGATAATGAAAGAATTGCCTATATAGGCAGATGGACCGACACCGGGAGCTGCATGAGCAGCTCCTGGGGCGGCGCTTATTTCAAGACGGTGTTCACCGGCACAAGCGCGGAGCTTGAGCTGAAAAGCTCGGCAAACATATATGTATCCGTAGACGGTGGTGAGGATGTATTATACAGCCAGACCGGTGACGGAGTGCTTGCTGTCGCGCAAGGTCTTGATGAGGGTGAGCACACCCTTCGCGTAGCTTCAAAGTATACCTTTGAATCTATCAATCTTGCAAGTATAACGCTCGATAACGGCGCAGAGCTTCAGGAGCCTGAGGTATCCGATCTTCTGATCGAATTTATAGGCGACTCAAATACTGCGGGGTATCTGTTGAATCAGACGGCCAACTGCCCCGGTGATCAGCTCTTCAACTATTCATGGCTCGTTGGCGAGACATTGGGTGCGGAGCATGTTCATATCGCATATACGGGAATGGCGCTCTCAGACGGTATTTTTAATAATAATATCAGAAGAGATGTAGGCATGTCCGTGCAGTATGATAAGACAAAGCCGCTTGACGGAAGAGATGCGGAAAACTGGGATACCTCGGTATATTCACCGGATCTCATCTGCATAAATCTGGGCGGCAACGATGCGAACGCGACGGCTGTTCCGGGCGGTATAGATAAGTTCAGGGAAACACTTCCGGTATTTCTCGCGCATTTAAGAGAGGTACACCCCGGGGCGGAGCTGGTTGTTCTTATACCGACGACCTCGCCCGACGGTTCGCCTCTTCAGACCATCATTCCCGAGGTTGTTACGGGGATGAACGATAACAAGATAAACTTTTACAATGCCAACGCATGGATAAAAGACAATGCGTCGGTAAATATTCTCAGCGACAATGTGCATCTTAGCAAGGATGGCAACAAGGTCGTTGCAAACGAATTAGTTGAAAGATTTACAGAACTGCTGGGACTGTAAAAAGGTTGGATGGGAGCTGTACAGCTTCCATCCGTCCTGAAAAAGAAATGGGGGAGCTTTATGCGAAGAATGGGATTTCTGACTATGGCTGCAGCCGTATTTATGGCGGTTTTCGGCGGCATCAGCGTTTGTGCTGCGGATACTGTAACTATATCCGTTAAAAACAGCCCCTCATATATTATGGATAAAGACGATGCCGGATTCGCCGTGAGTGTTAACTCGGATTCGAACGGCATCGATTATGATATAAGCTATACTGTTGACGGTACGGTGTACAGCGACACGGTAAGCACACAGAGATACAGAACAGTAAATAAAAATATAGCTCTCACAGGTGTAGCCAAGGGAGTTCACAGCTTGAACATAGCTGTTTCAAAGGACGGAACGATAGTAAAAAGCGCTTCCGCAAGGATATGTCTGATCGATTATTATGAAAAGCGCTTTATGGACGAATACTCGAAAGCGTATATGTCCACACATTTTATTTTTGACAATCAGACTGACTCGACCGATCTTGCTATAATGAAAAAAATAGGCGTTGCGGGAGTCAGGGACGAAATATTTTGGAATACAGTAAGGTACAAGGGCAGCTGGAATTTTTCAAAGCCGGACGGCTTCGTGCCGATGCTTGCGAGCAACGGGATGGATACCTGTATAATATTGGACTATTCTAACACATATTATGTAAAAACCTCTGTTGACGGCAGCGAGGCAACGGAAAGGACCGCGCCGCGGACAGCGGAGGAGATGCAGGCGTTTGTTGAGTATGTGAAGGGTGTGATCAACAGATATCCCGAGATAAAGAAGATCGAGATCTGGAACGAGCCGAACTGGGGCTTCTGGGAGCCGACGCCGAACGCTATCGACTATGCGGCAATGGTCAAGGCGGTGGCAAAGGCGGTAAAGGAGATAAACCCCGATATA
>CAMNAT010000407.1 GCA_946531785.1 uncultured Oscillospiraceae bacterium | reverse complement strand
GTTTCACTCAGCATGTCTGCAGTTGTTCTGCAAACTAATTCCGATTAATCGCTATCTTTATACAGCATGTGTGTTTGTAGGAGCATTTGCAGTTGTATTGATTTACTGGGCTATAAAGAAAACTAAATTATTTCCTTTACTGAATGGACGGTGAATTCAGATGATAAACAAATGACTGGCAGCATCATTAATAGCGATAGTAAAGACAGCAAAAAGAAGATTAGTGTTATGGCAAGTAAAAAACCATGTGTCGCATGATAGCGGTACATGGTTTTTTTGTGCTTGCTATTGAAAAAAAACAGTAAATAGTGTACAATAGATATAGTATATTGATTTGGAGACAGGGAAATGGTAGAGAAAAATAAAAGCTATAGTGTGGAAATAACGGACATTTCATCAGACGGAAACGGCGTCGGAGCGATAGACGGGTTTACTGTATTCGTGCCGATGACGGCTATAGGCGATGTGTGCGAGGTGCTTATCGTGAAGGTGCTTTCACACTATGCGATAGGTCGGCTGATGGAGATAAAGAATCCGTCGCCGGATCGCGTAACGCCGGAGTGTCCGTCATTTAAGCGCTGCGGCGGCTGCCATCTGCAGCATATAGACTATGCGGCGCAGCTTAGGATAAAAAAGAATTTTGTGGATTCGGCAATGCAGCGGATAGGCGGCTTTGCCGATTTTGCGTGCGATGAGATATTAGGCATGGAAAGCCCAAAAAGATACAGGAATAAATGTGTGTATCCGATAGGGACAGATAAAGCCGGCGGGATCATCAGCGGATTTTACGCAAGACGCTCCCATGATATAATCGAGGTGGGCGACTGCATCTTAGGAGGCGAGATAAACGAGAGGATAAACGCCGCGGTGCTTGCATATATGCGCGAGAATAATGTTCTGCCGTATGACGAAAAGACCCACACCGGACTTGTCCGCAGGACATTTATAAGAACCTCCGGCACAACCGGGGGCGCAGGAAACCTCGATATGCTGACAGGGGGGTTGCCCCAGATCATGGTCGTGATCTCCATAAACGGCGACACCCTCCCGCGCCGCGAGCGGCTCATAAAGCGGCTTCGCGCGGTGTCGGAGGACATAGTATCGATATATATAAATATAAATAAAGAGAAAAGCAACACCGTCCTCGGTAGGGACAATAAATTGATACACGGCAAGCCGACGATATCAGACACCCTATGCGGCATCCGCTTTGAGATCTCGCCGCAAAGCTTCTATCAGGTGAATCCGCATATGACGGAAAGACTGTATAATAAGGCGTTGGAATATGCTGCGATCACGCCGGAGGATACTGTGCTTGATGTATATTGCGGCATCGGCACTATCTCGCTTGCCGCGGCAGCAAGGGCAAAAAAGGCGGTAGGGATAGAGATAGTCAGGCAGGCGATAGAAAATGCGAAGGAGAACGCGAAAAATAACGGCATAGAGAATGCCGAATTTTTCGCAGACAGCGCAGAAAACGCCGTTCCGAAGCTCATAGAAAGCGGTATGCGCCCGGATATAGTGATCCTCGATCCGCCGCGCAAGGGCAGCGACGAAAAAACGCTCGGCGCGATAGCCGCCGCCGCACCGAAGCGCATAGTCTATGTTTCCTGTAACCCCTCAACACTTGCAAGGGACACAAAATATCTCACAACTCTCGGCTACGCCCCCGTCCGCGCAACGGCAGTAGACATGTTCCCCCACACCTGCCATGTGGAGACGGTATGCTTATTGTCCAAACTAAAATCAAGTGAGCATATTGAAGTTGAGCTGAATATGGACGAGCTTGATCTGACGGCGGCAGAGAAGAAAGCAACATATCAGGAAATAAAGGATTATGTGCTGGAGCACTACGGCTTTCATGTAACAAATCTGAATATAGCTCAGGTGAAACGCAAGTGCGGTATAATTGAGCGAGAGAATTATAATAAGGCAAAATCCGAAGATTCAAAGCAACCGAGTTGTACGAAAGAAAAAGAAGATGCAATTACAGACGCGCTGCGGCATTTTGGGATGGTCATACTATAGCATTATGAATAATACTTAAGAATGACATAGGTATAATGTTCTATTGATTTTTGTTAACGAGGAGTAAAGTAAATGGGAAAAGAATTATTTGACAACATTCCGAGTAAGGTTGGCGACCTGCTTAGTGATGTTAAAAATGGAAAGGTTGGTCTTCCTGATCTTCAGAGGCCGTTTGTCTGGAAGGATAGTAAAGCGCGTGATCTATTGGACTCAATGCTAAAGGGCTATCCAATAGGTTACATCATGCTTTGGCAGTCTCCGGATGGGTATGAAACCGTAAACCATATCGGTACCAATGACAAGACTTACATACATCCGGATTATTTGGTGATTGACGGGCAACAGCGCCTAACAGCACTTCTTGCTGCAATATCTGGAATAAAGGTGAAGGACAAAAATTATTCCGAACATCAGATCCGTATTGCATTCAATCCTTTAACTCGTGAATTTGCGGTCTGGACTGAGGCATATGAGAGAAATTCGGAGTG
>CAMNAT010000406.1 GCA_946531785.1 uncultured Oscillospiraceae bacterium | reverse complement strand
CTCATGCGGCACTATGGTGTACGCGCACCGCATACCTGTAAAGCCCGCAGTTTTTGAAAAGCTGCGGAACTCTATCGCGCACTCCTTTGCTCCGTCTATCTCATATATGCTGTGCGGAATATCGGGATCGGTTATAAACGCCTCATACGCGCTGTCATAGAGAATGACCGCGCCGCGGTCTCTCGCATAGTCCACCCATTTTTTGAGCTGTACCCTTGTCGCCGCAGCGCCTGTCGGATTGTTCGGGAAACAGAGATAGATAATATCCACGCTTGTTTGCGGCAGCTCCGGCAAAAAACCGTTTTCAACGGTGCACGGCATATATACAAGCCGTGACCATCGACCGTCTGTATACTCTCCCGCTCTGCCCGCCATTGCGTTTGTATCCACATATACCGGATAAACAGGATCACATACGGCAACTATATTATCCGTTCCGAATATATCTCCTATATTACCGCAGTCCGATTTTGCTCCGTCCGATACGAACACCTCGCTTATATCAATCGCAATGCCGCGCGAAAGATAATCATGCTTTACGATAGCACTCCGCAGAAAGTCATATCCCTGCTCCGGTCCGTAGCCGCGGAAGCCCTCCGCAGTTCCCATCTCACGCGCTGCCTTCTCCATCGCTCTTACAACAGAGGACGCGATAGGTCTTGTAACATCGCCTATGCTCATTTTTATAAGCTCGCGCTCCGGATGCGTCTTTTGATATTCCTCCGCCAGCCTTGCAACAGTCGAGAACAGATATGCGCCCGGCAGCTTCTGAAAATTCTTATTTATACTTAACATAGTTATGCTCCTTAAATAGTTATTTCTCCATTGAAAACCGTCACGGCAGGGCCTGTCATATAGACCCTATTTTCGTTCGTGTCATATTCTATATGCAGCGTTCCGCCTCGCAGTATGAGATCCGCCTCATTTTCTGTAAGTCCGTTCAGATACGCAGCTACAAGCGTTGCACACGCGCCAGTCCCGCATGCAAGCGTTTCTCCCGCGCCACGCTCCCATACGCGCATCTCTATATTGTGCCTGTCTATTATCCTTGCAAATTCGGTATTTATCCGCTTCGGGAACAGCGGATGATTTTCAAATAATGGTCCTATCCTTTCAAGGTCTATGCTTTTCACATCATCCACAAAGGTGACAACATGAGGATTTCCCATGGAAACACCCGTTACATCGTAGCTTTTGCTCAAAACCGTTACAGGCTGCGCGATAAATCTGTCAAGCCGGCTGTCTATCGGGATATGTTTGGGATCAAGCACCGGACTTCCCATACCTACACGGACACCTTCAACCCGGCTGCCCGAAACATTCAGCTCAAGCGTTTTTATTCCGGCAAGAGTTTCGAGCGTCACCCGCGTTTTATCTGTCAGTCCGTTATCATATACATATTTCCCGACACACCTTGACGCGTTCCCGCACATCTCCGCGCGTGTACCGTCACTGTTGTACATGTCCATTCTGAAATCCGCCTTATCCGACGGGCAGATAAGCACAAGTCCATCAGAGCCGATGCCGAAATGTCTGTCACTCACCGCCCTGGCAACCGCATTTATATCAGTAAGCCGCTCTTTGAAACAGTTTACATAAATATAATCGTTGCCCGCGCCGTGCATCTTTGTAAATTTAAAGCTTTGCATAATATTCTCCTATAAATTGCTGTAACCCATCAAACTCTCATCGACCGCTCTTGCGCAGTCCCTGCCCTCGCGTATCGCGCGGACTACAAGTGACTGCCCGATATGCATATCTCCGGCGGTGAATATCCGCTCCTTGCTTGCAGCAAAGCCATCCGGCGCGGTCTTTATATTCGTCCGCTCGTTTACGGCTACGCCGAAGGCGTTTGTTACATATTCCTCTGCACCTAGGAAACCCGCAGCGATAAGGACAAGCTCCGCCTTCACTGTTTTTTCCGTCCCCTCTACCTCGCGCATTATCGTTCTGCCTGTTGCCGCGTCCTTTTCCGGCGTGAGACTTACTGTAACCGCGCCTTTGAGGTTGCCTTTTTTGTCCTTTAAGAATTCCTTTACAGTAGTCTGATATATCCTCGGGTCGGCACCGTAAACTTCCGCCGCTTCCTCCTGTCCGTAATCGGTCTTGCATACCATGGGATACTGCGGCCACGGATTATCCTCCGCGCGCTCATCCGGCAGCTTCGGCATCATTTCAAGCTGTGTAACAGAGATTGCTCCGTGTCTTACACACGTCCCTACGCAGTCGTTTCCGGTATCTCCGCCGCCGATAACGATAACATTCTTATCCTTTGCGCTGATAAAGCTCTTTTTAAGTCCGTTATCAAGCAGTGCCTTTGTAGTTGACCTCAGGAACTCCACCGCGAAATATATCCCCTTGGCGTCTCTGCCCTTTACCTTTATATCACGCGGATTTGACGCACCGCAGGCAAGTATAACTCTGTCATATTCATTGAGCAGAGTTTTCGCATCAATATCTCTGCCTACATCTATTCCGCATCTGAACACCACACCCTCGGCGCGCATAATGTCCACAC
>CAMNAT010000405.1 GCA_946531785.1 uncultured Oscillospiraceae bacterium | reverse complement strand
CGCAGCTTACGGATGAGGATATGGCGGAGCTGTCTGATGTTACTCCGCTCGGACGCATAGGCTCGCCGGATGAGGTGGCGGCATCGGTTTTGTTTTTAGCAGGAGCAGACGCGGGCTTTATAACAGGCGCGGTGCTTTCCGTAAACGGCGGTATCGTTATGTAAATCCGTAATTAACATAATTGAATTATAAGCGTTATGTAACCGGAAAAAAATGAGAACAGAATAAATATAAAAAGTTATCAACATCTGTGACCGCATAATAAAGGGATTTCAACTGAGTTATCCACATTATCCACAAGGTTATCCACGCAAACCGTTAATAATCCAAAATTCGACAAATCGCATAAAAGCTTGATTTTTGGAGGTAGACAAAAAAATTATGGATTTTATGAAAACCAAGAGGGAAAATCGTGAATAAGTCGTGGATAACATGGATAAATCGCATAAAAACAGTAAAAATGAAAGGAAAAAGGTTATCCACATAGTGGAATAACTAAAAAATAAAGAAAAAGTATGTCAACCCCAAGACTGAAAAAGATAATTGATTATGTAAATACAGAGGTCGTAGCCGATATCGGCACCGATCATGCGTATGTGCCGATAGAGCTTATAAAGAGCAAAAGAGCGCTGCGTGTGATAGCCTCGGATGTGCGGCAGGGACCGCTTTATATAGCAAAGGGAAATATATCAGACAGCGGACTTGCGGATAAAATAGAATCGCGGCTCGGATCGGGGCTTTCTATTCTCTCCCCCGGCGAGGCCGACACTATCATAATAGCCGGAATGGGCGGCGAGCTGATAGCGGATATACTATTAAAGGACGAGGAGACCGCACGGCAGGCGAAGCTTATATTGCAGCCGATGAACTCACAATATGAGCTGAGACGATGGCTCATAGATAATAACTATACAATATTGAAAGAGGATCTTGAAAACGAGGGAAAAAGGATATATAATTTCCTTATAGTAAAGAGCGGAAAAATGCAGCCGTATCCGAGGGATATAGACTACCATCTTCCGCCGGAGCTGTATAGGCATCCGAAGTTCTGTATGCTCGTTGATAAAAAGGAACGCGAGTTCAATAAGATAATAACAGGCATAGAGAGATCAAAGGAGCCCGATACGGAAAAGCTGAAATATTATAAGAATAGAATAAATGATCTGGAGATAATTAAAAATGACTACTGTAAATGAAATAATAAAGCTGATAGAAAAAACCGCGCCGCTCGCTCTTGCTTATGAGTGGGATAACTCAGGGCTGCTGATCGGCTCGCGCGACAAAGAGGTAAACAGGATATACATAACCCTTGATACGAATAAATATACCGTCGACGAGGCGATAAGCCTCGGCGCGGATATGATAGTTTCGCATCATCCGATAATGTTCAGAGGAGTAAATCAGATAGATCATGACACACCCTCGGGATATGTTATATCGGAGCTTATAAAGCACGACATAGCTCTCTATGCTGCGCATACCAGCATGGACTGCGCAAAGGGCGGGATAAATGATGTACTGGCTGAAAAACTCGGCATAACGGGGACAGAAATAATAGAGAAAAATCCCGGCTTCCCCGGCTGCGGTCTCGGACGAATAGGGACAGTAAAGGAGCAAACGCTGAAGGAGCTTGCACAGACTGTAAAAAAAGCGTTAAACACGCCCTTCGTGCGCGTGTCTGGAGATCCGGGAAAAATAATAAAAAGAGCCGCGGTCGGCGGCGGCGCGTGGGACGAGCTCATACCCGCCGCGCGAAATATGTGCGCGGATGTTATGGTGACAGCCGATATGAAATATCATATCACTATGGACAGCGTAGAGAGCGGTATAGCCGTAATAGATGCCGGCCACTACCCCACCGAGGTGTTTGTGACGGATATTTTTAAAAATATCTTAAAGGACTCCGGTGCCGAGCTTCTGATATCGACAGAAAAGGATATATTTGAGGTGATGTAAAAAAATATGAAGAATGCTTGTCTATGCGTTCTTCATATTTTTTATTGTTTATCTCAGCAAGCCTTTCATGTAAAATATAAAATAAAATCCATTTACCACTTGCTAATATACGATTTTTAGTGTATAATAAAATTGGTATATTATGAAATAAAAATAAGAGGTGGTATTTATGTATGATATAATCATAATCGGCGGCGGCGCTGCCGGAATGAGCGCGGCTATATACGCAATGCGCGGCGGGATGAAGACACTCATCCTTGAAAAGCTTGCGTGCGGAGGTCAGGCGGCGCGCACCTATGAGATAGACAATTATCCGGGCTTTGCCGATAACCCGACGGGTCCGAGGCTGATGGAGGCGTTCGAGGAGCATGTGAAGAAATTCGGCGCGGAGATAAAGGCGGAGGCGGTAAGAGATATAATCGATCCCGCCGGAGATATAAAGACCGTCAAGACACGCCGCGGCGAGTATCAGACAAAAACGATCATCCTCGCGACGGGAGCAAACCCGAAAAAGCTCGGCGTTCCCGGCGAGATGGAGCTGGGCGGAGCGGGCGTGAGCTATTGCGCTACCTGC
>CAMNAT010000404.1 GCA_946531785.1 uncultured Oscillospiraceae bacterium | reverse complement strand
TTATTTTATCTCAGCATGGAAATCCTGTAAGGACTTTACTCCGCTGTTGCCTGCCTGTACCGCCTTGATGCCGTCTATGCAAGCCTTTGCCATAGCCATGGTCGTCATGTATGCCACGCGGCTCTTGATAACACCCTTACGGATATAGCTGTCGTCGATCGCGCCCTTCTTGTCGGTCGGGGTGTTGATGACGATATTCGCTTCCTTGTTCGTGATAACATCAAGCACGTTCGGTCTGCCCTCGCCGAGCTTTTCCACCGTCTTTGCCGCGATGCCGCGCTCACGCAGGAATGCGGCTGTGCCCGATGTCGCGACTATCTCAAAGCCGCAGTCGATGAAGCCCCTTGCGACCTCTTCAAGCTCGTCCTTGTCGCGGTCGTTTACGCTTATGAGCACCTTGCCGGAGGTCGGCAGCTTTGTCTGCGTAGCCTCCTCAGCCTTTGCGACAGCCTCGCCGAAGGTCGATGCCATGCCGAGCACCTCGCCGGTCGAGCGCATCTCGGGTCCGAGCACCGGGTCTACCTCCTGGAACATGTTGAACGGGAATACCGCTTCCTTAACACCGTAGTGCGGTATCACCTTCTCTTTAAGGTCGGCTATCGGTGACGGCTTGCCTGTGAGCGGTGATGTGATTATCTCCGTTGCAAGCGGCACCATGCGGATGTTGCATACCTTAGATACCAGCGGCACCGTTCTTGACGCTCTCGGGTTAGCCTCGAGAACATATACCTTGTCGTCCTCTATCGCGTACTGCATGTTCATGAGTCCGCGCACGTTCATTTCCTTTGCTATCCTCTTTGTGTAGTCCTTGATGGTCTCCACATTCTTCTTTGAGATATTCATTGACGGGAGTATGCACGCCGAGTCGCCGGAATGGATACCCGCAAGCTCGATATGCTCCATTACCGCCGGAACGAATACGTTCTCGCCGTCCGAGATCGCGTCCGCCTCGCACTCAGTAGCATGGTGCAGGAAGCGGTCGATAAGTATCGGTCTGTCAGGCGTTACGCCTACGGCAGCATTCATGTATATCCTTAACGATTCCTCGTCATGTACTACCTCCATGCCGCGACCGCCCAATACATATGACGGACGAACCATTACCGGGTAGCCGATGCGGTTCGCTATCTCGATAGCCTCCTCCACATTTACAGCCATGCCCGACTCCGGCATGGGTATCTCGAGCTTATCCATCATCTCGCGGAACAGGTCTCTGTCCTCGGCAAGGTCGATGGTCTCCGGCGTTGTGCCTAAGATGTTCACGCCGTTCTTTTTAAGCTCTGCGGCCAAGTTCAGCGGTGTCTGTCCGCCGAACTGCGCGATAACGCCGACAGGCTTCTCCTTCTCATGGATGGAGAGTACATCCTCCAGCGTGAGCGGCTCAAAATAGAGCTTATCGGAGGTATCATAGTCTGTCGATACAGTCTCCGGGTTGCAGTTTACGATTATTGTTTCAAAGCCCAGCTTTTTGAGCGCCATTGCGGCGTGTACGCAGCAGTAGTCAAACTCGATGCCCTGTCCTATTCTGTTCGGGCCGCCGCCTAAGATCATGATCTTGGGCTTATCGGACGCTGTGCTCTTATCGGTCATGTTATATGACGAATAGTAGTATGCCGCATCCTTTGTGCCGCTTACATGCACGCCCTCCCATGCCTCGGTTATGCCTGCGGCGATCCTCGCCTTTCTGATCTCTTCCTCCGTGACGCCGAGGATATCCGAAAGGTATCTGTCTGAGAAGCCGTCCTTCTTTGCGGTCGCGAGCATGTCCGCGGGCGGTACGCTGCCCTTATATGCCTTGAGTGCCTCTTCCTCCTCGACAAGCTCCTTCATCTGCTCGATGAAATAATGCTTGATCTTGGTGAGGTTCCACAGCTCGTCAACAGTCGCGCCCTTTCTGAGCGCCTCATACATGATGAACTGTCTTTCACTGCTCGGAGTCTTTAACATCTTGAGCAGCTTGTCCTTTGAAAGCTCCGCAAAATCCTTTGCGCCGCCGAGACCATATCTGCCGATCTCCAGTGAGCGGATAGCCTTCTGGAATGCTTCCTTATATGTCTTGCCTATGCTCATTACCTCGCCGACAGCGCGCATCTGTGTGCCGAGCTTGTCCTCCGCGCCCTTGAACTTTTCAAACGCCCAACGCGCGAACTTGATAACAACATAGTCGCCGTCCGGATAATACTTGTCAAGCGTGCCGTACTTGCCGCACTCGATATCCGGCAGGTCAAGGCCTGCTGCGAGCATCGCAGATACCAGAGCGATCGGGAAGCCGGTAGCCTTTGATGCGAGCGCCGATGAACGCGAGGTTCTCGGGTTTATCTCTATAACTATTATTCTGCCGTCAACGGGGTTACGCGCAAACTGAACATTCGTTCCGCCGATGACCTCGATAGCCTCAACTATCTTATATGCCTGCCGCTGCAGCTCCTTCTGCACATCCTCAGGGATAGTAAGCATAGGCGCCGAGCAGAATGAGTCGCCGGTATGAACGCCCAACGGGTCAATATTCTCTATGAAGCAGACAGTGATCATGTTGTT
>CAMNAT010000403.1 GCA_946531785.1 uncultured Oscillospiraceae bacterium | reverse complement strand
CACATATTCCTGAGCTGTAAAAACGCAGGCGGACACCCGATACGGGCATCCGCCTGATTTTTTTATTCTTTGTTCTTTCTGATAAGAAAGAAAATGTAGACGCATAATGCTGCGATAGCCGCGGCAGCTCCCAGAGTATATGCAATGGGCTGACCGAGACGAAGCCCCTCCTTTGCCATAAGGATATATGTTATGCTTACGGCGGTCATAAAGGTTGCAGGGAGCGCGGTCAGGAGCGAGCCGAAGCGGTATCTGCCTTTTTTGAGAAGATACGCCGTCGCCACCCACAGGGCGATCATTGCAAGTGTCTGGTTGCTCCATGAGAAGTATCTCCATACCACCTGAAAGCCGTTATCGTTGACCACGGCAAACCATGTGAGCAGTCCTCCTGCAACTAGCAGCGGGATCGTTATATACAGTCTGTTTATCAGCTTCTTCTGGTCGAGTCTGAAGGATTCGGCAAGGATCAGCCTTGCGCTGCGGAATGCCGTATCGCCCGATGTGATCGGACAGACGACAACGCCCGCAACGGCGAGCACGCTGCCGAGATTGCCGAGCACACCCTTTGAGATCTCATACACAACGCTTGAAGCGCCGCCGGACAATGCCTCACTGAGAAGCTGAGTCGTGCCGTAAAACGACACGCCTGCCGCCGCCCATACAAGGGCGATCACAGCCTCGCTTATCATCGCGCCGTAAAAGATGCTCCTGCCCTGCTTTTCGGAGGTGATGCATTTTGCGATCATTGGCGACTGTGTCGCGTGGAATCCGGACACCGCGCCGCATGCGACGGTTATGAACATGTACGGCCATATGGGAGTTCCCTGCGGATGGAGATCGGTGAGAGTGATCTCGGGGATCGTATAGCTGCCGGAAAAGATTATGCCGCCCAGCACTGCGGCTGCCATAACGACCAGCAGCACGCCGAAAACGGGATACAGCTTTCCAATCAGCTTGTCGATCGGTAAAAGCGTTGCGAGCAGATAATATATGAGAATGACGATCGCCCAGAAGGTGCCGTTCATCCAGAACGGTGTCAGCTCGTCAAGCAGCTCGGCGGGGCTGGTGACGAATACCGTACCGCACAACACCAGCAGCACCACCGAAAAAACACGCATAATGAGCCTTGCGCCCTTTCCGAGATATGTACCGGAAAGCTCCGCGATCGATGCTCCGTCGTGGCGGGAGCTTATCATGCCGCTCATATAATCGTGAACGGCTCCGCCTAAGATAGAGCCGAAAACTATCCAGAGAAATACAACCGGCCCGAACACCGCGCCCATCAGCGCACCGAAGATCGGTCCGGTTCCGGCGATGTTTAAAAGCTGTATAAGAAACGCCTTCCACGGCTTCATCGGGACAAAGTCCACTCCGTCCGCCCTTGAAACTGCCGGAGTAGGCCTGTCGTCGGGTGAAAAGACCTTTTCCGTCACCCTGCCGTAGACCGTATAGCCTACGATAAGCACCGCAAATGAAATAAGTAATGAGATCATATTATCAAGTCCTTTTAATAGCGTAAGTAATATTAAGTATAGCATAAAACCTATAAAAAGTAAAGTAAAATCGTGAATTAAATTAACGCGTATTATGTGAATTTGCATGAAAAACATGTATAAATCGGGTCTAAAAGTCAGTGTTTATGCTATTGACTAAGCCTTGTAAAGCATGGTATAATATTCTTAATTAATACGAAAGGACACAAGAACATGAGAGAATTCAACCTACTCAAGCAGAATGATCCTGAGGTCTATGCCGCGGTCATGGACGAGGCGAACCGCCAGAGAAACAAGATAGAGCTTATAGCTTCTGAGAACTTTGTTTCGGAGACGGTCATGGAGACAAACGGCACACCGCTCACAAACAAGTATGCAGAGGGACTTCCCGGCAAGCGCTATTACGGCGGCTGCGAATATGTGGATGTTGTTGAGAATATCGCTATCGAGCGCGCAAAGAAGGTG
The DNA here is from genome assembly GCA_946531785.1 of uncultured Oscillospiraceae bacterium. Lineage (GTDB taxonomy): Bacteria > Bacillota > Clostridia > UBA1381 > UBA1381 > Ornithomonoglobus. Next base: position 588 of record CAMNAT010000403.1, on the reverse strand, counting down.
TTCGGTGCGGGCTATGCAAATGTACAGCCGCATTCGGGTGCGCAGGCGAACATGGCTGTGTTCTTCGCGCTGCTCACACCGGGCGATACGGTGCTTTCGATGAGCCTTGATATGGGCGGCCACTTGAGCCACGGCTCGCCGGTAAATATGTCGGGTAAGTATTTCAACATCGTACCCTACGGCGTGACCAAGGACACAAATACCATAGATTATGATGAGGTAAGACGGCTCGCCATCGAGTGTAAGCCGAAGCTGATACTCGCAGGCGCGTCGGCGTATCCGAGAGTGATAGATTTTGCGAAGTTCCGCGAGATCGCAGACGAGGTGGGCGCGTACTTCATGGTGGATATGGCGCATATCGCCGGCCTTATCGCCGCGGGCGTACATCCGTCACCCATGCCCTATGCGGATGTTGTAACGACGACCACGCATAAGACCTTGAGAGGCCCCAGAGGCGGACTCATCCTTTCAAACGATGAGGAGCTTGCAAAGAAGTTCAATAAGGCTGTATTCCCCGGCATCCAGGGCGGCCCTCTGATGCACACCATCGCCGCAAAGGCGGTATGTCTGGGCGAGGCATTGAAGCCG
>CAMNAT010000402.1 GCA_946531785.1 uncultured Oscillospiraceae bacterium | reverse complement strand
ATCGTAAGTCAGTTTGTCAATGCCGAAAGGCTTACATATGAGCCGCGCTGCGGCTTGTACGCGCATGCCTGCGACGAGTCAAAGGAGGCGTTCTGGGCGGATAAGAGCACGGGACGGTCGCTGAATATATGGGGACGCTCGGTCGGCTGGTTCTGCATGGCTTTGGTGGATGCGCTCGATTTCTTCCCCGGGGATCATCCGGGACGAGAAACGCTTATAGGTCTGTTCAGAAAAGCGATAGGTAATGTAGTTAAATATCAGGATGAGCGCGGCGTCTGGTATCAGGTAATGGATAACAGGCGTTCGGATAACTACCGCGAATCCACCTGCACATGCATGTTTGCATATGCGATGGATAAGGCGATCAGAATGGGATATATAGATGAAGCGGAATACAGACCATATCTTGAAAGGGCTGTAGACGGAATTCTGAAGGAATTCATCCGCGAAAAGGACGGCGGCACCTATATCACACAGGGCTGCAGCGTTGCGGGTCTCGGACCTGAGGACAATACCCGCCGCAACGGCACGCTTGATTATTATTTCAGCGAACCGATCCGCGACAACGATTTCAAGGGTGTCGGACCGTTTTTACTTCTTGCTACTACATATGAATTTTAAGATTCATTTTAATTCTCTCTCCTAAAATATAGTAAAGCCGACGCATCGCGTCGGCTTGCTATATTTTATTTCATATGCACATCGAGCTGCGGGTAGGGGATTCCGATACAGTTCTTGTCAAATGCTTTCTTTGTGCCCTCTATCATATCGTAATAGACATCCCAATAGTTTTTTGCTTCGCACCACACCCTGAGTGTCAGGATCAGCGCGCTGTCGTCGTGGCGGGTGAAGCGCGCAAACGGGGGAGCAGGCTGATCTGTAGTCAGCGGGTGATCTGTTGCTACGCTCAGAAGAACGCTTTTCGCAAGCTCGATATCGCAATCATAGCTTATGGAAAAATCAATATCTACACGGCGCATTTCATTTGCTGAATAGTTTGTTATGCATTTGTTTGAGATCACCGAGTTAGGATAGTGTATGACTTTGTTATCCAGTGTTGTTATTGCAGTCGTGAAGAAGCCGATCTCCTTTACTGTGCCCTGAAGTCCGTCAGCCTCGATAAAGTCACCGACCTTGAACGGCTTGTTGAAAAGGATAAGGATACCAGAGGCAATGTTGCTCAATGAGCCCTGCAGCGCAAGACCGATAGCGATGCCGGCTGAGCCGAGAACGGCGACGAATGATGCGTAGGGTATGCCGACCGTTCCGGCTGCGGTGATGAATGTAAGTACATAGAGTGATATCCTGACCGCGTTTGAAAAGAATTTCCGTATGCCTAAATCAAGGTTTTTAAGCACCCTTGCGTTCGGGATCAGCTTTGATATCCATTTGGACAGCCTGAAGCCTATAAACAGTATAACTACAGCCGCTATGATCTTCAGCCCGAAGTCGGTAACGAGTTTGATCGCGGCAGAAAAGAATTCCTCCATTGCGAGCACCTCCATAGATCGTATTATAGTTTCAAAAACATCTTATCACATAACAGTGTAAACCGTCAATATTTTTTTTAAATAGTGCTTGAAATTTTTTCATAAATGGTGTATAATAATGTGTATATTTTTATTATGTAAGGAGAGTATTACCAATGGGTACATTTATTGACGGATTAAAGGCAAAAGCCAAGTCCAACATTAAGACCATCGTTCTCGCCGAGGGTGAGGACCTCAGAACAATAAAGGCTGCTTCCATCGTTAAGAAGGAAGGCTATGCTGTAAACATTCTTCTCGGTGATCCTGAGAAGATAAAGAAGATGGCAGCGGAGGAGAACATTGATATCGACGGTATCGAGATCATCAATCCGGCAGAGGGCAGCGAGGAGTTTGCAGAGCTTTTTGCGGAGCTCAGAAAGAAAAAGGGCGTAACTCTTGAAGAGGCACGCGAGACTGTTAAGGATCCGCTGTATTACGGTGTTATGATGGTAAAGACGGGCAAGGCAGACGGTATGGTAGCGGGCGCTATCAACTCATCGGCTAATGTTATCAGACCGTCACTTCAGATACTTAAGACATCCAAGGATGCAAAGCTTGTTTCCGCATTCTTCATCATCGCAGTTCCGAACTGTGACCTTGGCGAAAACGGTACATTCATTTTTGCGGATTCAGGTCTTAACCAGGACCCGACAGCTGACGAGGTTGCGGAGATAGCGCTTTCATCGGCATCATCCTTCAGAGCACTCGTTGGTGCAGAGCCGAAGGTGGCTATGCTTTCATATTCAACATACGGCTCGGCAAAGCATCCGCTTGTAGACAAGATGCAGGAGGCGACCAAGCTTGCAAAGGAGAAGATCGCAGAGCGCGGACTTGATCTTGCTCTTGACGGCGAGATGCAGTTTGATGCTGCTACTGTTCCGAGCGTAGGCGCGTCAAAGGCTCCCGGCTCGCCTGTAGCGGGTAAGGCAAATGTCGTTGTATTCCCGGATCTTAACGCCGGCAACATCGGCTACAAGATCGCTCAGCGTCTTGCAAAGGCAGAGGCATATGGCCCTATCCTCCA
>CAMNAT010000401.1 GCA_946531785.1 uncultured Oscillospiraceae bacterium | reverse complement strand
AGGATGTGACCTCGATCTTCCATAATCCCGTACGGGATGCCGGGCTTCGCGAGTATTCCGCCACTGCGCAGCAGGTCGGGACATGGGTGGATGGCACGCCGGTCTGGCGTGCTGCTCTGCCGTATATCCGTATGGAGCATGGTGTACGGCATCTTGTCTGTGACACCTCGAGAGGTGATATCTTTTTTATGATCTATATGTTATTGTATGACTACATTGATCCTTCATATGATAATGATAATGTTACGATCATTAATATGAATATCTATCCTGTTAATGATGTTTTATCGAGTCTTTGCGGCGTGTCATTTTCAAGTGGTATAGTATATTTTTGCAAGTCTGAGCCCGGATCTGATCTTTTCTCTCAAGGAAAGTGGGGCGGGTATATCGACTTTGTCTGTCCCGAGGAATATATAATCACTGATGAGGGGTGATGTATGATACGGATAGAGCAGGGAAGACCGTGTAATAGCGCGAACTACTCATCCCGCGGCGGCGCGGTGATAAGGTATATAGTTATCCACTATACCGCCGGCAACGGCGATACCGCGGCTGCGGAGTGCAGCTATTTTGCGAACGGCGCGCGCGGCGCCTCCGCACATTACTTTGTGGGCGAGGACGGCGTTTATCAGAGCGTGCCTGATAATATGCGGGCGTGGCACTGCGGCGGAACGGCGGTATATAAGCATCCGCATTGCCGCAACGCCAACAGCATCGGGATCGAGATGTGCAGCCGCAAAAACGCGGGCGGCGAGTATTACATAGTAAATTCCGTTGTGGAAAAAACGATAGAGCTTACGCGGCAGCTTATGCGTGTATATGATATCCCGCCGGAGAATGTCATAAGGCATTATGATGTCTGGGAAAAGCTGTGTCCCGCGCCGTTCGTCAAGTATCCGGCGCAGTGGCGGGCGTTTAAAAATAGTCTTACGGAGGACGGTGATGAGATGACCGGAGAGGAAAGAGCAAAATTCAACGGGCTGGTCGGCGCGGTCGCCGATCTGTCCGATAAGGTGGACGGGCTTATGAAGCCCCGGATGGTCTATAACTATATAGACAAAAACATACCGCCGTGGGCGCTCGCCGCAGTGCGGTGGGCAAGGGATCGCGGCATTATCGAGGGCGACGAAAACGGGCTTTTGCAGCTTGACGATACGAAGCTGTGGATGCTGGTTGTGCTATATAGAGCGGGGGAGAGAAATGGAAAAGGTAATGAATAAAATAAATCTCACCGGCGGCGCGTTGGTCGCGGCGCTGTCGATGATCTTCGGCGAGTTCTGGTACCTGTTCGCCGCGTTCGCCGCGGCGAATGTCGCCGACTATATAACCGGCATCCTCAAGGCGCGGCTCGCGCATAAGGAGAACAGCTCCGACGGTGTCAGGGGCATAGCTAAAAAGGTCTGCTACTGGCTCGTGATCGCGATAGCGTTCTTTTTGTCGGTCGCGTTCCGGGATATGGGGAGCCTCATCGGGCTCGACCTCGGCTTTACGGAGTTCATCGGCTGGTTCACGCTCTGCACATTTATAATAAACGAGCTGCGGAGCATACTGGAAAATGTGATTGAGCTCGGCGTGGATGTGCCGGAGTGGCTCATAAAGGGGCTTGAGGTCGCGGATAAAAATATAAACGCCGCCTCCGGCGACGGGGAGCGGAAGTGAAAAATATAACAAAATTTCATTGCATTTTTTGTGAAAAATGGTAGATAAAAATTGTTATGATCTTATTGACAAATCGGTCTTTTTTGCATATAATTATAATGGAATCAGAAATGATCAGTTGGATCATTTTCGGGAGAGTCCCTGCCATACAAGTGGGAGATTTTAAACTCGGGTGAGTTCCTACCATATAAGTGGAAGATTTTAAACTCAAGGAGAGCTATGTGCTCTCCTTATTTTTTAAAGGTGTACTATGGAAAAAATAAAGGAATTTAAGCTGTACAGCGTATCAGATAAATACATAAGCTATTTGAGAAAAAACAACAAGAATGTATATAGCAACAAGGCGGATACTCGCGTACATACAAGAAAATATTTAGGAGTTGCTTTAGAGATAAACGGATTTGCATATTATATACCTATGTCCTCTCCTAAAGGTACCGATTACATATATAAGGATAGTAAAAGAGTTATCAGAAAAAGTACGGTGCCTATCATAAGAATTGTTGTAAAAAATGCGAAAAATAAATATGAATTAAAGGGTACACTACGAATAAGCCATATGATACCGGTGCCGGCTTCAGAATTAGCACTGTATGACGTTAATAGTGAAGCAGATCAGAATTATAAGAAGCTTGTTCAAAATGAAATAATATTTATTCGTAAAAACACGAAAAAAATACAAGCAAATGCTGAACTGATATATAAACAAAAGAAAGCAAACGATGCAACGGCAGGATATATTCAAACTGCTTTAAACTATGGCGAATTAGAGAGACTTTGCTCAGAATATTCAGATATGTAAAGCTGAATTTACAGTGTAGTCAATATGAAAACAAGAATAAGGTGCTTGCTAAGCCGGTAAATTTCAGTTTAGCGGAGTAAGAACCCCCCGTCACGCCTACGGCGCGCCAC
>CAMNAT010000400.1 GCA_946531785.1 uncultured Oscillospiraceae bacterium | reverse complement strand
ATAACGAGGAGTACGCTTAAATTTGAAAGCAGAGAGATAGATACGGATAAAGTCGATCAGGTCAGAATAATGCTGTTTGACAGCTTTAATAACCTGAAGCCGTTGTCATCCTTTGTAACCTTAGAATGATATTGAGGCGATGCATTGCTTTGCTTTGGAAATGCGGACTCGGTTTCTTGAAAATGGAAAAAGTTTGCTAAGTGAAAGCGTGAATATATTAGACAGGAGCTGATAAAATGAATAAGATTAAAAGAATAATAAGTATGGTTTTATCCACTGCTTTAATACTATCACTTTTGAGCTTTAATGTTTTGGCAGAGGAAAGTCCGATTGATTTTATTGTGGAAGTGGAGTCGGGAAGAAATGTAAGGGTATTGCAGCTGACTGACCCGCAGATAATCGATACCGATCAGATGCGAAGCCCAACCAGAATCGGAGAGCCTGACAAATCAAGATGGGCGGCAAACACAAAGGAAGAAAACTATAAAAAGTATATAAGACCTACCATAGAAAAATATGATCCTGATCTCATCATCGTTACAGGTGATATTATTTACGGCGAGTTTGATGACGACGGCTCGTGTATGACGGATTTTGTTGAGTTTATGGATAGCTTTAAAATACCGTGGGCACCGGTGTTCGGTAATCATGATAACGAGTCGCATAAGGGCGTTGACTGGCAGTGTGAGCAATTCGTGAACAGTCCTTATTGCCTGTTCAAGCAGCGCACTCTTACAGGTAACGGGAACTACACTGTAGGTATTAAGCAGGATAACACTATAAAGCGTGTGTTCTTTATGCTCGATTCCAATGGCTGCAATGTTAATCGTATAAGCGAGGAGTCGCTTGTAAACGGTCACACGGCTACAATCACGGGCTTCGGTGCAGATCAGATAGAATGGTATACGGCGCAGGCAAACACGATCAAAAGCGTGTATCCGAGTGTTAAACTGTCATTTGCGTTTCATATCCAGCCGTATATTTTCCGAAGCGCGTTTGAAAAATACGGTTTCCCCGAAACGCTTCCTGTAAATGTTGATGATTACGGCGAAGACGGAAACTTTGGATATTTAGGCAGGGACTTAAAAGGAAAATGGGATGAGGATTATACCGTATGGAATGGTTTGAAACAGCTTGGTGTAGACAGTATTTTTGTCGGGCATGAGCATTGCAACAGCGCAAGTGTTGTATATGACGGAGTTCGTATGCAATACGGTCAGAAAAGCTCGACCTATGACAGAGCAAACTATCTTAGCGCCGACGGTATCATAGACAGCAATTTTTCAACAGACAAAACACCGATCATAGGCGGAACAGCAATAAATCTTGATAAGACAAGCGGTGAAATCATCGATCCTTATATAGTTTATTGGAAGGATGATATTTTCCCGGCTGATACAGAGCCGTGGGATCCATCGAAAGGGACTGTTTTGTTTGCAGATAAAAACGGATATTCCGAGGCGGGTGAAATAGTAGGCGCCAATACTGCAAGGATAGATATTGATTTTGGCAGAGGGATGCGCCCATCAACCCTTACAAACGAGAATATTTATATAGAGAATACTGCAACGGGTGAAAGAGTGCCGTATACAGGGTCATATGGCAACAATATATACAAAATGACACTGGGCAGTTCGCTGCAAAAAAATGCAGCTTACAATATTGTTATAACGAAAAATGTTAAGACCGGTGGCGGGATAGCAAATACTGAGGACATAATCTACAGCTTTTCTGTAACCTCCGCATCAAATAACGCGGCAACTCTTTTTGAGGAGACCTTCAGCTCGAATACATATTACAACAACACTCAATATGGCGGCAAAACAGGCGCATGGAAAGAAACGGATAAAATTGGTAACGGTTTGGCTGTAAATCAGGATGGCGGAGAAGGAAAGATATATGCGAATCAGTCAAGCAGCGGAGCAAGGGAGTTCAGCTTTGACGAAAAATATATGGGGACAATGCGTCTTAAGGTAACGGCGGATATTAAGCCGGGCGCGTTCGCAAGCAACAACGCTAACAGCAGAGTCGATGTTTTTTCTGACAATTCGCAAAAGATAACCTTATGCCGCTTTGTGGGCGGAACGATCTATGCAAATACTATGACGAGCAGCGCAAGCTACAGTACAGGCGCGGCATATATTACAGATCACAGGTATATAGTAACGGGAATAATTGATGAGGCTAAAGAGACTTTTAAGCTTTCGGTCTATGATAAGACTGCAAATGAACCCGTGCTTACTGATTATAATGTTCCGCAGTATAAGCATGAAAAAAGCAACTGGAACAAAATGGTGAACGGCTTTAAGGGTGTGTATTTTTATTCACAGCGCACCGGAGGCGGCTCGGCTGATTCGCTGTACAGTATTAAGGTTGAAAAAGCTCCTGTTTCATGGAATGTATCGAAGGATGATATAACGCTGACCGATGCATCGGGTGAAGTCCAGTCGTGGAACAGCGTAACGCCTGACCTTACAGCTGCTGCAATAGGCTTCGGTGAAGAGATGGAGCTGTCAACGCTTACAGCAAGCAATATATATATTGAAAACGCGGTAACGGGTGAAAGGGTTTCCTGCGGCG
>CAMNAT010000399.1 GCA_946531785.1 uncultured Oscillospiraceae bacterium | reverse complement strand
GCATAGTCGGACTTCACGCCCTTTTGCTCTGTATACACTATTATATTTGATTCCGTAGTCGGCTGATATGTGAAATACCTTGTTTTCTTTCCGTCATTTGTAATGCTCAGATCATAGGTATATGTCACGCCGTAGTTACCGAGATTGGTCGCGTAGCCGTTCACATTATCAGACGCCGTTATCTCGTAGTTTGGTGAATACATATCCGCGCTTTTTGCGCCCGGTTGATTTTCATATTTGTGCGTGTCGGTATGGCTTATGTCAAAATGCCAGATGTTCGTTTTTTCCGATTCCGGCACCTTCCTGCCGTAATAGGTGAGCTTGTTATCATCGGCATATGTGAACGCAAGCATTCCGCTCTCATCCGCCTGCGCCTTTGCCCACGGATCGTCAAGAGGCGCAATGTTCGTCACCCATGTGTAGTTTACAGCTCCGTCCGGCGCGTATTGATTATACATCGTGACCGGAAGATATTCGCCGCCCGGGGTATCGTCATCTATTTTATAATCAAGCTTTGCAATAACATGCGGCAAGGTATCTGCAACGCCCTTTATCGTCCTGTCATAGCGCACTATGCCATGCTCGGCGGACTTGGGCATATCCGAACGGTCGCCGAGCGTCTCGCCTGCCTCAAACGCGCAGACATTGACATTCATATGACCGGACTTTATTTTAAGCACCGCCTGCATATGCACCGGCTTTCTGTAATGCACGACCGAATAGTTGGGGATAAACTCACTCATCCAGTGCGTTTTACTGTCCCTTATGTCATGCGTCTCGTTTTTGCCGTCATACGGATAATATCTGTCCCCGTCAAGGTCAATGAGGCTTTTGCCCATTGCATCGGCACAGCATTTAAAAAGCCCCCACGCCGGCTCGCGCTTTATGACCTTGCCGCCGTCATCAAGATATGCATACACATCCGCGGTCTCAAAGCCGATATTGCTGATCGTATATTCACAGCTCCCGCCGGTCGGTGTCAGCTCGACATCAAGCTCCATATCCCGCGATACGGATTCACCAACACCGGATTTATTGCCGATAAAGTTATAATGCGAAAGATAGATATAATATGTCCCCGGTCCGAGATCGTCATTGTTCATTACATATCGCGGCTTCTCGCCGTTCATTATCGTATGAGAATCTATCGCCTCGGGATTGTTGCAGTATATGAATTTTCCGCCGCCCTCCGGCTCAAAGCGCAGCTCGGGCGCGGCATCCCCGGCATATGCCGTGGTCGCGCAGAAAAATATCATCAGCGCGGCGAATATCAGTCTTTTCATTTTTCGTTGCCTTCTTTCTGAGCTTCCCACTCTTCATATGTGCCCTCAAAGACTTTTGCGCCGTCCTCGCCGTATGCTATGAATCTGCCCTTGTACTCGCCGTTTTCGACCTCGCCCTCGCGGACTATCCGGTAGCCGAAGCGGGTGTTATCAACTAGCTCGCCCTCACGCTGCTGTCCGTTTACGCGGTCGCCCTCGATACGAAAGCCTTGCTGATAGCCCGATCCGCCGGCATAGTGCGGTGTTTCACTCGATATCCCGCTTATGAGCCTTCCGTCACTGAACTCGCCGCGCTCAATGCCCCAATAGAGCAAAGCGCCTGTTCCGGTGGACGGAGTGAAGCTATATTTACGGATACCAAAGCCGTTATATTTATCACCGGAATAGCCGCCCCAGTAGCCGTCATAATAGTAGTAGCCGTCATTTGAGATACGCTCCGCGCCCTCTTGTTTAAGCGACATAAACTGCAGATCTATGTTCACGCGCTTTGCATACTTTCCGAGCGGAGCGCGGCTGTCTCCGTCTATCAGCCCCGACGCGCCGATATATGAGCAAAGCTCAGATACCGGAAACATCAGACCCTTTTCCGAATCAACGCATCTTACCGCTCTGCCGTCCAGATACACCTGCCTGTCCGTTCCGTATGCGGTATATTTCGCCTCCGGCATTGAATTTATAAGCTCCGCGCCGGGCATTACATATCCCTTGTCCTTGTTGTATGTGAGGTAAATATCGTTATCTTTCGTTTCCATGTCAAAGCCGTAGGCTTCAAGCTCCGCCGCTGCGACAAACACACCGTTCATAAGCTCATGACTGTCAATACGCTCTATCTGCTCCTTATTGTACACAGTGTCACAGGTGCTGTAATAGGTCACTATCGGGCACTCGCTTATAAACATGGCACAGTCCGCCTCATAAAGCTCGCCCACCGCCTCGCCGGATGGCTCATACGGCTCTTCCGGCACATACAGATTTTCAGTGTCTATATCGAGCACGCCATCGGAATAGCTGACATTGAGATCGAGCACGCGCGCTATATCGCGTATCTTAAAATAGTTGTTGTCGTTTATGTTATAGCCCTTGAGATACAGGCGTTCGCCCGCGTCCCATGTGTTACGCCAGTTCTTTTGTATCTCAGGCGCGCTGAACACCGCATCTGCCGCATCAATCGGTGCAGCCTCCGATACATCTCCCGAATACTCCGCATCCCGGACAAGATATATCTTTCCCCACTCGCGCCATACGACATCAAAATGCTTTTTCGTTCCGCTTACCGCCGCCGCGACATCGCGCAGCTTGAAGTAATTATTATTATA
>CAMNAT010000398.1 GCA_946531785.1 uncultured Oscillospiraceae bacterium | reverse complement strand
GAGATGGGGCTCGGCGGCATACTCGCAGATGATATGGGACTGGGCAAGACGCTTCAGGTGATGGCATATATCCATGGCATAAGACCGGAAAAGCCGGTCCTTATCGTTGCGCCGTCGTCACTTATATATAACTGGCAGATGGAGCTTGAAAAGTTCATCCCCGATGCTGAGGCGCTTATAATCAGCGGCGCAAAGGAGGCAAGGGCGGAGCTTATCAAGGAGATAGATAAATACGAATTTGTCATCACCTCATATCCGCTGCTGCGCCGCGATATCGCAGAATATCGCAGCAATGAATTTTCGTACTGCTTCATTGACGAGGCGCAGTATATAAAGAATCCTAAGACGATGAACGCGGTGAGCGTGAAAAGGATAAGGGCGGAGCATCGCTTTGCTCTTACAGGTACTCCGGTGGAGAATTCGCTCTCCGAGCTTTGGTCGGTATTCGATTTCGTTATGCCCGGCTATTTGAAGGGGCTGAGGGAGTTCCGCGAGCGGTTCGAGCTCCCGCTCGTGCGCGACGGAAAGACAGAGGTTGCCGATATCCTGCGCGGCTTGATCCGCCCGTTCGTTCTGCGGCGTATGAAGAGCGATGTTTTAGATGAGCTGCCGGAGAAGATCGAGACTGTTATGACAGCGGAGCTCACGCGCACTCAGAAGGCGTTATATATAGATTTCTTAAACGATATAAGGAGCAGGCGGCAGGAGCTTTTGAGTGACCGTATGGTACTCATGACCTCGCTTCTGCGGCTGAGGCAGATATGCTGCCACCCGTCGCTCTATACCGGCTCGGATGATGTGAAAAAACCGTCGGACAGCGGCAAGCTGGAGCTGTTGATGGAACTTATCATGAGCGGGCTTGCGTCGGGACACAGGGTGCTGATATTCTCGCAGTTCCGCTCAATGCTTGATATCATAGAGGATATCATCATGCGCGAGGGCATCGACTATTATTATATAAACGGCTCAACGCCGGCTGCGGAGCGCGCAAGGATGGCGGATTTGTTCAACAACGGCAACCGCAGCGTATTTCTGGTATCGCTGAAGGCGGGCGGCACAGGACTCAACCTTATCGGCGCGGACATGGTCATCCATTACGATCCGTGGTGGAATCCGGCTGTGACCGATCAGGCTACCGACCGCGCGTACAGGATAGGGCAGGATCGCTCGGTACAGGTCATCAGGCTCGTCTCGCGCGGAACAATAGAGGAGAAGATACTCAGGCTGCAGGAGAGAAAGCGGCAGCTTGCGGATGATATAATCAGGGTGAACAATGATACCATCTCAGGCCTCTCGGATGAGGAGATCATGTCGCTGTTCGAGTTCTGATAAGGATAAACAAGAGGGGGAAGTGCATTGGAGCTTCTGGAATGGTTCGACAACAGGAAGGATGACCGCGATGCGGCAAGGCGCGCGGAAAGAAGAAAAAAGCTTATATCCCGCGGCATAGTCGCGGCTGTTTGTCTTATCCTGTTTATTGCCGGAGTTTCATATACATCATCGGCGCGGACCGTATATTTCTGGGATGACGCGACCTATTGGGATATGAGCCGCTCGATCCTTTCGGGCGCGCTTCGCGGCGGGTTCTGGCAGAGGGTGTACGGGTCTATCGGCACCAGCGACTATAACTATGTTGCGGCTCTGCCTCCGGCGGCGTGGATGTCGGTGTTCGGGACGGGGCGCGTCTCGTATGTGGCGGGGCTGATAGTGATGTATCTCATCCCGTCGGTGCTGCTCCTGTACCGGCTCAGCACAAAGCTGTCAAAGGCACCGATGTTCTCGTTCATAACTGCGGTGTTCCTGCTGCCGGCAACGCTTTATATAGCCGCGATGGGCTTTGCTGATGTCGGCGGGCTGCTCATGATGCTCGCGTGCTATAACCTTTACTATAAGCGGAACAACCGTGACGGCTCGCCGATAAGGCATATATTTATCGGCATCCTGCTCGTCATGATGATGATATACCGCCGCTACTTCGCGTTTTTCGCGGTGTCGTTCGTGACGGCGATGCTCATAGACTGCATTCTGTTCAGACGCAAATGGCGTAATGTGCTGATAACGGGTCTGTCGGCTGCGGCATTTATGCTCTTGGCGTTCTTCCCGTTCGTTACGGGCATACTCTTCAAGGACTACGGAACGCTGTATTCAAGCTATAAGTTCCCCATAACCACAGATCTCAAATTTATAGCCCGCTATTTCGGGCTTCTGACCATCCTTGCGCTTGCCGCTGTTCCGGTGATCGCATGGGTGAGGAAAAGGGAGAGCAGACCTGTATTCTGCTGGGTGCAGATCATAGTCTGCTGTGCTATGTTCATGGCTACTCAGACCCACGCCACGCATCATCTGCTGCTGTACATACCGGCATTCATGGTGCTGTCGATATGGCTGATAAACTGCGTGTCAAAGCGGGTATCGCTCGTTTTGCTTGCGATCCTCATTGCGGCGAATCTCATAAGCCCGATCATTCCGCGCGAGCAGCCGTCGAACATCCAGGATATAAAGGGTGTCGCGATGCTCCCGTCGTTTTCTATGCTGCCGGATGTGCGTGATGATATAGACGATCTCGTGCGGGCAAAGCGCAGGCTTGACACATCCATACCAGAAGGCTCGGTAT
>CAMNAT010000397.1 GCA_946531785.1 uncultured Oscillospiraceae bacterium | reverse complement strand
CATCATAAACCGGCGCATCAGGAGCGTCATATACTCCTCCGGACACTTGTCGCGGATGGCGAGCTGTATCTCGGTAAACGGCACGATATACAGCTTAATTTTAGAGGTATAACGCGCGATTATGCTTGCAAGCTCAATGACCTTTTCCTTTGCGCGCTCGGAGGTGTACGGGAACGAGAAGAAGTTCACTGCGTCTATCGTCACGCCGCGCTTTGCTATCATATGCCCCGCTACCGGGCTGTCGATGCCGCCGGACAGGAGCAGCGTAGCTTTGAGTCCGCTGCCGGTGGGCATCCCGCCCTGACCGGGCGTTGCCTTTTCGGCAATATAGATATACGCGCCCGCCTCGCGGATCTCGCACTTTACAGTAAGCTCCGGATCATGCACATCGCACACGAGCCCGGGGAATGCCTCGTCAAGCTCCCCGCCCAGAGCTATCGCAAGCTCAGTGGAGGTCATCGGGAAGCTCTTGTCAGCGCGCTTTGCCGCCACCTTGAACCGCGCATTGACCGAAAGATCGTCCTTTAAATATTCCTTTGCGGTCTCAACGATGGTATCAAGCTCCTTTTCGCACAGCGCCGCCTTGGTGATCGATACTATGCCGAAAACGAGCGACATCCGCTCAACGATCAGGTCGATCTTGTCCTCGTCGAATTCCTCGACATATATCGTCGCCTGCTTTATGGTTATTTTGCACTCGGTAATATTTTTCAGCGCGTGCTTTATGTTATCGGCAAGCATACGCTCAAATCTCGGGCGGTTGCCCTTCTTTAAGATTATCTCGCCGTATTTTGCAATTATAGTCTCTTTCATTTATATTCCGCCTTTATATAATTTTACTTTTGTCAGTATATCATACTGACAAAAATATTTCAAGCAAATTGCGAAAATTCAATTATAATCGTATATCCCGCTCCGGATCGCAAATATCAGCATGCTTATTTCGTTTACAAAATAGACAAAAAATCCTTTTAAACAGATTGACAAATGGTTAAAACTGTACTATAATATAATTATATAAATATGATATAAAGGAGAAACTAAGATGGCAAAGACATATAAATTTTTAGCATTCGACTTCGGCGCGTCATCAGGCCGCGCGATACTTGCAAAGTTTGACGGCGAAAAGCTGGAGCTTGAAGAAAAGCACCGCTTTTCAAATGACCCTGTTACCGTGAACGGCGAATTCCACTGGGATGTGCTGCGCCTGTTCTTTGAGATCAAGCAGGGCATTTTAAAATGCGCGAACTCCGGCGACCGCGACATTGACTGCATCGGTATCGACACCTGGGGCGTTGACTATGGACTGCTTGACAAAAACGACAAGCTTTTAGGCAACCCCTACCACTACCGCGACACGCGCACCGAGGGAATGTATGACAAGGCATTCGCACTCGCTCCGAAGGAGGAGATCTTCAAGGAGACAGGCATTGCGTTCAACTGGTTCAACACGCTCTATCAGCTTCTTGCGGCAAGGCTCTCGGACGACAGCGCATTGAAGAACGCAAAGACCTTCCTCATGATGCCCGACCTTTTCAATTTCTTCCTTACGGGCGTTAAGAAAACGGAGTACACGAATGCATCAACAACACAGATGTTCAACTCCGAACGGTATGAGTGGTCATATGACCTGTTAAAGAAGCTCGGTCTGCCGACAGATATATTTACAGACATCGTATATCCCGGCGAGATCGTCGGAACGATAAAGCCGGAGCTTGCCGAGGAGCTGGGCATAGCCGAGGTCCCGGTAGTTGCCGTTGCATCGCACGACACAGGCTCGGCGGTGGCATCTGTGCCGGTAGTTGACAAAAAGGACTTCATCTACATATCCTCCGGAACATGGTCGCTCATGGGCGTTGAGCTCGACAAGCCGAATGTATCGGATGCGGCAATGGAATACAACTTCACAAACGAGGGCGGCGTGAACAAGACGATCCGCTTCTTAAAGAACATCATGGGACTGTGGCTGATCCAGGAAAGCCGCCGTCAGTGGGACAGAGAGGGCACTCTCCTATCCTTCGACGAGCTTGAGCAGGAGGCACGCGCGGCGGAGCCGTTTGCAAGCCTTATAGATCCCGATTATCCCGCGTTCCAGACGCCGGGCAACATGCCCAAGCGCATCCGCGAATACTGCGCTATGACCGGACAGAAGGTGCCTGAGACCACAGGCGCCGTTATCCGCTGCATAGCTGAGAGCCTCGGCTTCCGCTACCGCTACACAATAGAGGGTATGGAAAAGGTAACGGGCAACAAGTACAATGTTGTAAACATCGTCGGCGGCGGCATCAAGGACAAGATGATCTGCCAGTTTACCGCCAACGCTACAAAGCGCGTTGTAAACGCGGGCCCCGTAGAGGCTACAAGCATAGGCAACATTATAGTTCAGGGTATCGCCATGGGCGCGATCAAGGACCTCAACGAGGGCAGAAAGATAGTCCGCAACAGCTTTGACATAGCTGAGTACACCCCGCAGGACGGCGAGGCATGGGATGCGGCATACGAAAACTGGAAGAAGATAGTGGCATCGACCGCTAAATGATAAAGGATATATATGGAACACATCAGAAATTTCAGAGAGCTGGTGGACGGCTGCCTGAGGGATAAGCCCGAAGGCAT
>CAMNAT010000396.1 GCA_946531785.1 uncultured Oscillospiraceae bacterium | reverse complement strand
ATAACGAAGTAGGCGCGGGTGACGGATTGTTCGTGGCAAGATATAATGCTAAGTATACGACCAACATTGGTCAAGTAGGTACTCAGCATGATACAGCCGATGATTCAGTATATACCGTTGGTGATGTGAACGGTGATAATGAGGTAGGTGCCGGTGACGGTTTGTTTATAGCAAGATATAATGCTAAGTATACAACCAACATTGGCAGCGTTGGTCAGACGATCAATGTGGTAGCGGCAGAATAAGCCGGATGATTTTGTTTAAAACTATGCTCGCAGCGGTCTCTAACGGCTGCTGCGATTGTAGTTAGTTATTAAAAATTATAATAACATTACAAAAGGAAGGATATAATTATGGTAAAAAGTAAATTTATCGCGTTTACCACTGCATTTTCTATGATGGCAAGTCTTGGTACAGGCTTTATCACAGCTCAGGCAGAAGATGATGTAGCGGTAGTAAACGCAGGCATAGAGCTCGTGTACGATGCTGATTCAAGCAGCGAGACAACAAAGGTTATCAATGCGTATTACAAGGGCGCGGATGTTATCGCATCAGCTGCGCTTGCATTCAATATTGATGGCGTAGAAGTAACAGACGCTTCATATACAACAGAGTGGGGCGGCTCTAAGCAGTTCAACAAGACAGACCTTGCAAACGGCAATATTGGTTTTTCATACACGGATACAGAAGCATCAGAGCCGACAACAGATAAGCTTGCAATGACGCTGACGCTTACCGTTGCAGAGGATGCTGATTTCAAGGTAACAATGACAAATGTTGATCTTATGACAAATGAATTTGCCGAGATCAAGTACAGTAACCAGTCAGCTGACCAGTCATGGGTAAATGTTCCTGCATATAATAAGCCGGCGGCTACACCTACACCGATCCCGACAGCAGAAGTAAATGCGGGTATAGATCTTGTTTACGATGCTGATTCAAGCAGCGAGACAACAAAGGTCATTACCGCATACTATAAGGGTGCAGATGTTATCGCATCAGCTGCGCTTGCATTCAATGTTGAAGGCGTAGAAGTAACAGACGCTTCATATACAACAGAGTGGGGCGGCTCTAAGCAGTTCAACAAGACAGATCTTGCAAACGGCAATATCGGTTTCTCATATACAGATACAGAGGCATCAGAGCCGACAACAGATAAGATCGCAATGGTGCTTACACTTACAGTAGCAGAGAATACCGAGTTCAAGGTAACAGCTACAAATGTTGATCTTATGACAAATGAATTTGCCGAGATCAAGTACAGTAACAAGTCGGCAGATGAGGCATGGGTAATTGTTCCGAAATATGCGGAAGAATCACAGGCGACGGCTACTCCGTCTCCGACAGCAGAGCCTGAGAAATTCGATTCAGACACAGACGTTGATATGTCCGATGCTATCAAGGCAAGCTATCCTAAGGAGAATCTTGTAGGTCTTGCTGTAGATGCTAAGAAGTCAGATGGTAATCCTGCGGTTTACGGTGAGGACTATGTTGTAGAGTATCCGGCAGGCAAGGAGCTCACAGAGGATGAGTATCAGAACCTTATAAACGGCTACACAGATGATGAAGTTGATGATATCGTTAATGGCTTGGTATTCAAGTCAAAGTATAATGTATCGTTCGCTGTAGCTCCGATGTATCAGACTGAAGAACAGGCTAAGACAGGCGAGGCTACGGTTGAATGGGGCTATGCTGATGAAGCAAAAGCAGAAGAGCCGGAGCCTGTAGCAACACCGACGCCAACGCCGACGGCAAGACCGACTCAGAGACCGAGCAGCGGCGGCAGCGGCAGCAGCGGCGGTAGCGGCAGCGGCGGCAACATGATCGCAGCAAGCGGCGTATCAGGTTCAACCAGCAACCCGGTCGTATCTCCGAGCTTCACAGACCTTGAGACAGTTCCGTGGGCAGTAACAGCTATCAACACACTTGCAGCAACAGGTATAGTTAATGGTGTGAATGAGTCAAATACACTCTATGAGCCGTTGTTCAATGTAACAAGAGCTCAGTTCACAAAGATGATCTGCGTAACCTTTGATATCCCGCAGGCTACTCCGGATGCATCAAGATTCACAGATGTTCCGTGGTACAGCTGGTACCTTGGCTGGGTAGAGGCTGCAGCAGAGGCAGGTATCGTTCAGGGTGTAAGCGACACTGAGTTCGATCCTGAGGCATTCATCACGCGTGAGCAGATGGCAACGATGCTTTACAGAGCTATCGTAGCAAAGGGTGGTGCTCTTAATTCAGCATCAGCTAACTTCACAGATGCAGCACAGATCAGCGATTATGCAGTAGCACCGATCAATGCACTCGTAGGTGCAAATGTTGTTCAGGGCAGAGACGATGGTTCGTTCGGACCGAAGGAGCTTGCTAACAGAGCAGAGGCTGCATGCATACTCTATCAGTATCTCGTGTCAAATGTCCAGTATTGATCTGAGATAAGACATAAAACTGAAATAATAAGAGGGCCCGCTCGTTCGAGCGGGTCCTTTTTGCATCATGTTTTAAGTGTGTTTTTATCTTGCAACAAAAAGCTGAGTCCAGTAGATCGTGCCGCCGGAGGAAGCTGCCGCGCCAACGCCTATCTCCTTGAGGTTGGCGTTAAGGATATTCTTGCGGT
>CAMNAT010000395.1 GCA_946531785.1 uncultured Oscillospiraceae bacterium | reverse complement strand
CGAAAAAGATACTTGATGAATATATGCAGGGGTTCCAAGCCAGAAATCCAAATCTACGAGTATTCTCCGCACATCTGCACATGGACGAAACAACACCACATCTTCATATAGATTTTGTGCCGTTTACAACGGGCAGCAAGCGGGGACTTGAAACAAGAGTATCGCTTAAAAAGGCATTGGCTGCACAGGGCTTTGTCGGTGAAGGACGACGGGATACCGAGTGGAGCCGATGGACAGAAGCCGAGAAGGATGAATTGGAGAAGGTAATGCTTAAACATGACATAGAGTGGAATAAGCTCGGAACACATAATAAGCACAGGACGGTATCTCAGTTCAAAAAGGAGATGCTTGAAAGTGAGGTGAAAGAGCTGTCCGAGGAAAAGGATCTGCTTGAGACCAAGATAGCAACATACAAAAATGCGGAAGATTACGCAGTAGTAACGGCTTCAAGCTATGAAACTCCCGAGTGGCTGCCTCCGGATCCACCGGCGTTTATGTCAGCGAAAACATATGTAAAAAAGTATGCAGAGCCGTTGATCAAAAAACTGATAGGTGTAATTAAAACATTGGCAAGAAGGGTATATGAGCTTACAGATGAGGTGAAGCGATTGAACGGCGAGATCAACAAACTTTATGCCGCAAACGAGAGAATGCATTCAAGCTCCCTGAAGCTGAGATTTGAAAATGAGGATCTGAGAAGGGAGGTCAGAGACTATGGACGAATAAAGGAATATATCGGGGCCGATAAGGTAAAGGAAATACTGAAGATCATGAGACATTCAAAAACGCGTACACGATAAGGTTCATTACAAATCAGTTGAGGTTGTGCGCTTAACATCGCACAACCTTATACATGAGTATGCAGTGAATATTCGGAGTTGACATCCGGTATATAATGTGATATAATTTATACGGAAAATAAAACAGAAAATCATATTTAATATATCAAAGGTGGTGACACTATGACATATATAAATTATATTTGCAATGCAGTTAAGCAAACGGAAACAGGATCACCGATATACACTCATAGGATAGCCGATATGTTGGCTGATGAATACAATATGGAAAACAGAGAGGCTTCTGCTGCAACATCGGTTGCAATTAAACGCATCATTGATGGAAAGCTTATACCGGAGCTTCGGTTTTATCAAAAAGGGATATACTATCTGACCGAAGCTACTCCGTTTGGTGAAATAGGAATCAACAAGGAAAAGCTCATAGCCGATAAATATATTGATCCAGATAACGGCTATGAAACCGGACTTACATTGCTGCACAATATGGGGCTTACGAGCCAAATTCCCCGGGAAAGAGTGATCGCAACAAATGCTGCTAAGGAATGTGTTCGCACTGATATACGCTTAGGTGTTACAATTCGCCCACCTAAAACACGGATCACGGCAGATAATAAACAGTATCTCCAAGCATTGGACGCTATTGAGCTTATGAATAAAGCTCCCATAGATGCTGAGCATCCTTATAGAGTTATTGCCGGATTTATCAAAAAGCAGAAATTAAGCTATGAGCGTCTTCTTAATTTGGCTGATCATTACTACACAAAAAATACAATATTAAATCTTGCGCATGCCGCAAGTGCGGGATATGATATGGTTTACGGGGCGTTGTAAAAATATTTGGACGGATAAAATTTTATAATAGCGTTGACAAAGCGATAACTTTTAAGTATAATAAGTATAGGAAAGGGGGAAAATATCAGTGTACTCTGTAAGGTTTTATAAAGATAAAAACGGTAATTTGCCGTTAAAGGATTATTTAGCCGACTTAGGCAAAAAGAATGATAAGAACAGCCGAGTCAATTATAACAAGATAAGAGACTACATAAAGATCCTCAGCATATATGGAACAAGTGCAGGTGAACCGTACATGAAGCGCTTAGACGATGAAATATGGGAATTACGACCACTGAGAAACCGCATATTGTTTTTTGGATATGATGGAGAACACTTTATATTACTATCCCACTTCATTAAGAAGACTCAGAAAACACCGAAAAGAGAAATCGACAAAGCTAAAAGGCTTATGAAGGATTATATTGAAAGGGGCGTTGACAATGAAAACTGATATAGCTTATAGCGAGGCACTGGAGCAGGCAAAGGCAAATATGGATGATGTCAAGGCGCGTGGAGCTGATGCAATAGGTGAAGACGTATTGGCATTCATGGATTCTATGATGACTCCGGAAGAAATAGCCGAGAGCAATCTCAGGGTAGCTCTTATAGGTGAACTTATTAAGGCAAGACAAGAAAAGGGAATAAGTCAAAGAAAGCTCGGCGAGCTAAGCGGTGTAAAGCAGCCAATCATAGCCCGCATGGAAAATGGCAGTACAAGTCCTCAGGTAACAACGCTTTTGAAGGTGTTAGCACCGCTGGGGAAAACATTGGCAGTTGTACCGCTTGATACAAAATAAAACAACTATCCCATTAGCGGTACACAAATCTTGTCCAACTTTTGTCCAACAACAGGGTGAAAAACGGTGCAAAATCGTGTAAAATAATGACAGGTTAATTTTAACAAACAGCTCAACCGTGCGGGTTAAGGCAGCTGGTGAAAAATGGTGAAAAGAAAATTCTCAATCTACGAACCAGTAGGTCGG
>CAMNAT010000394.1 GCA_946531785.1 uncultured Oscillospiraceae bacterium | reverse complement strand
GCCATATCAACAACATCATCCTGTGTAAATACAAGCTTTTCTATGGTCAGTGTTAATATAATCGGCGCACCCTCTATATACACTCCGTGGTTAGCAAGCTCAGGATTCCAGTCCGAACACCAGATGGCAATGCTGTCACCTGCGTTATATGTGCCGCCCTCCTCAAGGATACCGATACTACCAATATTATAGCCTGTAAACTCAGCACCGTCTGCACAGTGCAGCGTTATTCCGTTATAATCCACAAACGGTACATTGCCGAAATCATATCTAACCGGAGTGCCACTGTAAGTTATGGTATATGATGTTTCGGCTATAACAAATTGCTTTGTAACCTCTCCGGTATAGCCTCCGATAAATGTTATCGTACAAAGTGCAGAGTAGGTAGCCGCGGTATTGTGCAAATATGATACTGTATAATCTCTGCCCTTTACAAGAACCTTTTCACCCAGCCTTACATACGGTTCCGGCTCGACTGCGCTGCCCGTGTATGGATATGCACCCAGATCTGCAACAGTGACCTCGCCTGATATATCACTGCGGGTTATATTAAACGCCGCGCTGTTATGTGTCCCTGTATAGATTGAATAAGCGCCAAGGTATGTGACATTTACTGTCGCCTCCCCTGCGTTTACATTGTTGGAATATGCAACAGTAAAATCTCTTCCCTGTGCAAGCGTTTCATATACGGTGTCGTTTGTCCCTGTAAGCGTAATGCTTACTGACGGTGTGATAGCATATCCTGTATATGGCTGTGCAGATATTTCAGCAATACTGAAATCGCGCAGATATTCAACATTTGCAACGCCCCATGATGTCCCTGAAACTGCACCTGCGAAGTTGTCGATACTCAGCTTTGATACCGAAGAACCGCTAAAGGCATTGTTACCTATTGATGTCACCGAATTTGCTATGTCAACTGTGCTGTCAATGGTTGTACAGTTTTCAAAGCAGCCGTCACCTATGGATGTTACTTCAACAACCGTGCCATCCGACAAGTCTCCTGTTTTCGGGATATTTGTCAGCTTGGCATAAGTCTTATTTGTTCTTGTTGAGGTATATGTTCCGTTGCCATTGTCGCTTAACAAAGTCCAGTTCTCGATCTTATTCAGCTTGCCTGCACTGTCGATCGTCAGATTATACTTCGTCAGCTCCGGCTCATCCTCATCCGGCTCCTCCGATATACTTCTCAGCCATATTACATTCTCGCTCGGCAGTCCCCACGGTGCTCCGGATATAGCATCCTTATAATTATCAATTATGATCGTTGCATTATTATGAGCATTTTTAAAAGCATCTGCACCGATTTCCGTTACACTGTTCGGTATGTTCCATATATTCGTATTCCGAGCATAGCCAAATGCATTGCTGCCTATACTCGTTACAGTGTCAGGGACGTTTACTGTGTACGGCCACTTTGGTTTAACAATCTCATCCACCGAATGAACTATGCCAACCAAAGCGCTTGCACCATAAAATGCGTAATTGCCGATATGTGTTATATCCCCATCAAATACAAGATAACACACAGGCGATCCTGCCGTTAACCATGATTTCCATGCCGGTGATGAGCTGCTTGAGTAGTCCTTCATTGCTCCATACCCTGTATATAAAAGGTACCGCGCTGCATTGGTGGAATTCCAGATATAGTTGTTTGTTGTGCCAACCTCCCAATTCAAATGATCGCCGCAGCTGCCGCTTCGCACTGCATTCAGATCTACATCTGCATCATTTTTTATCGGCTTCGGTGTTATCTCCGTCGGCTCCGTCACTTCCGGCGGAGCTGTTTGCTCCGGAGCTTTTACCGCCCTACCTTTATTGTTTGATGTGGTAGGCAACTCGATATCTACCTCGGATGAAATGCCTATATCTATATCATCAAACATAGAGCTGCTCGCAAGCACTGCTGCAAAATCGGGTGCGTCGCGCTCATTGACGGTGGTATCGGCTGAAGCATCAGCCTCAATCGTTACACTTTCAGACTGTACCGGATCCGCTTCGGCATTATCCTCGGCAAATGATGTTGAGCATGACATTACAATAGCCATCGCCACCGCCATTGAGATTATTTTTCTCTTATTCTTAATAATCATTTTCTCAAAACTCCTTTCATAATTTTCTTTGTTTAAAGCTTCTTAGCCCATGTTGACCACATCCTTTCAGTTGAATTTATGAATATAGTCCTGCCGATGACTTTTATTGTCATTGGCACAGATAAGCCAATAATCTTTATTATCAGTTTATCTCTGCCATTGATGAAATTATCTACATAACGGACGGCGGAAAACCGCTCCATACGAATTAAAATAAATTATAGCTGTAGCGCACGATCACTCGTCAGACTTGAATGTCTGACGAGTTGCCTTTTGCACAACTGCAACTACAATATACCGACCTCACGTTCCCGGCGCTGTCCGGGCTGCTATCATTGCGTGATCCCTGACACCGAAGGTTACTCACCTTACAGGGGCTGTGACTTAGCAGAAGTATCATTGTCCCGATATGAAGTCGTCGCCGCCCCCAAAGTCAGGTGCAGGGCTAAAGCATAGATGTCTATCGCTCGGCTGTGATAATGAAAACTGTTTCGGTAGAAGCATACATCACAGTGTCATGGCGCATCTGCTTTATGGCTCGTCCATACCGGAATGTGTCCGTAT
>CAMNAT010000393.1 GCA_946531785.1 uncultured Oscillospiraceae bacterium | reverse complement strand
TCATTCAAAACATGGTTTTTTAAACTCCGTAAGGGTACGATAAGGGTATGAAGCCGTTTTTGAGCATAACAAAACCCTCGAAATGGCTTAGGTATGCGATTTCGAGGGTTAAAACTTGGGTGCGGAGGAAGGACTTGAACCAACGACCTCAAGGTTATGAGCCTTGCGAGCTACCAACTGCTCTACTCCGCTATGTCTTTATTGTGTTTGTATTATAACACCGTTATATTCTTTTGTCAATAGTATTTTAAAACATTATCCCGTTTCAACAAATTATGTGTTCGGCATTTTCCGTTTTTGCACAATTCTCACAAGCATATTTGCCTGCCTTTTACACAAAAAGCTATAAATACCACCATGTATCACGCATAATAAACGGTGTTGTTCCGCAAGCTAAAATACAAGCTATTCTAATTGCAACGGGGGCGGATGGTATGTATATATATGATGTTGTAAATGCAGTAAAGCGCAGCTGCGGCACAGATCATGATGAACGCGAGCTGTATATGTGGTGTGATGAGGTCGCGGCATTTCTTAATAAAGGACAAAAGCACAGTCCGCTGCGGCTCGTCGCATACCGCGGCGAGGCGTTCTTTGAGCCTGATGAGGGATATATAAAAACAGCGCGCTGCGGATTTTCAAAGGGGGACATGATAAATATAAGAGCTACGCTTCCGGGGACGGTAAATGTTATCGGTGAGCGCCTGCCGCTATATGGTACGGAATATGATGCGTCCGGCTTTCGTCTGTGTTTTGAGCCGTCTGCCATGCATGGAATAAAACGCGGCGGGCGCGAGTGTGTAATAACGCGTGCTGTGACCGATGAAACAGTTTGTCCCAAGCCGTATGATGCGATGTATATAGACTATATGCTTGCAAAGCTCAGCCTGATACGGCGCGACGGTGAGGCATACCGCAAATATATAAGGGCGTTCGGCTCCAGACTTTCGGAGTACAAAAGCCATATGGAGCGTAACGCCCTTGATCTTATCTGAATTTAAGTGTTACACCGCCAAGCGCATCGGTATAGGTGGTGAGCCTGTTTTCTATGCGCGCCTTGTCTGCGCCCTCAGCAACTACCGGTTGATAATTGTTAACGCCGGATGTGCCTGAGATGCGCGCGGGAATGATCTCAAAATTATCATCATCTGCTAATGTTTCGCCGTTAAAGGTAAAGGTCTGCCGCCAGATCATTGTATCCATGTCCGACGGTGAGCTGTTTCCGCCGAAGCAGAAGTTGCCCATGCTGTAGAGGATGTATCTGCCCTTGTATTTTTCGATACCCTCCAGCACATGCGGATGCGCGCCGAGAACAACATCCGCGCCGCAGTCTATGGCGCGGCGGGCGACCTCCTTCTGCTCCGCTGTCGGCTCTATACGCTTCTCCTCGCCCCAGTGTATGGAGAGAATGATAAGCTCAGCGCCCTTGGACTTTGCTGCTGCAATAGCATCCTCAAGCTCAGTACGCATAATGTCGTTTAGGTAATTTATGCCGACAAGCCCGACCTTTATACCGTTTATCTCTGTGACCGTCACATTATCCTTGCCGCGGCAGGTGAGGATACCTGCGTTTTCTATGTACATCCGTGTATCATTGAGCGCGTCAATGCCGTAATCGAGCGTGTGGTTATTTGCGAGGTTTGCCGCCTCGACGCTTGCGGAGGTGAGGATATTTACATATGACGGATCGCCGCGGAATGCGAAAAGATTATCCACGCGCGTGCCGCGCTCGGACAGTGTTCCCTCAAAGTTCACTATCGTCAGATCATCCTCGGCAAAGATGCTCTTTACCTTTGAAAGGAAGTATTCTGTTCCGTATTTATCCGCATAGGCATTGAGGCTTGTCGATTTGTTGAAGCTTATATCCGTTCCCAGGGTGCAGTCACCGACTGCGGTTATCGTGAGCGACCTTGACGGCGCCGTTGTCGGCGCTTCCGTTGTAATTATCTCCGGCTGCTCCGGTGCAGTAGTCTTTTTTGTACCATGCGCGCAGCTCATCACTCCGGCAAAGATGCAGAGCACAAGTCCTGCTATCGCCAGTATATTTCTCGTTCGCATATCATTCATCCTTATCTTTGTGGTATATAGTATGATTCTATCATAATCCCTTTGCTTTTTCAAGTATATAAATAATTTTGTAACACATCATAACGCAGATGAATAGTATATCGCAAAGGCATGAGACCTTATCAAAACAGGAAGGAGTTTCAGATATGCAGAATAATTGCAATAATTCGCAGAATGCCTTGGGAACAAATTTCCGCGAGGCTGTATGCATACATACAGATAAAATCATCGACAGCTGCAGGAACAAGGATTGCATCGAGGATATAAGGGTATTTCTCACTCAGTCGGGTCAGGAGGTCGTAGACCGCGCGATCAGCATAAAGGCTACAAATGCTGAGATCATATGGGTGTTTGCGGATATCGAGAGCGTGCCGTTCAACCGCGGCTTCTATTCGATAGACCTTACCTATTTCTTTAAGGTGACGCTAAATGTTTATACCGGAGTCGGCAGACCGGTAGTGGTGGAGGGTCTTGCGACCTTTGAAAAGCGCGTTATCCTTTTCGGTTCGGAGGGCGATGCAAAGACCTTCTCGTCAAAGTATAAGCAGAACGCGTTCGATCCGCAGCAGTGGAAAAAGACAAATATCTCGTATGCCGTCTTC
>CAMNAT010000392.1 GCA_946531785.1 uncultured Oscillospiraceae bacterium | reverse complement strand
AATGATAACATCTGCAATGAGATTTTATCTGAACGAGAATGTTGCTGATGGCGATTATCTTGTGAAGCTCGGAGGAAAGGATAACGACACTTCTGTAGATGAGCTCAGGTTTACTATAACCTCGCCTCTGACATATGGCGAAAGTGAAGCAGCAAAAGTGTTCAGAGAATCCGATGCGGTCGAATTTGGTTGGGAAGACATAGAAAATATTTCAGAGTATAATTCAATTCTGATACAGATCGGTGATAAGGTGCTTGGAATAAGCATGGATGAATTACCAACGATACAAGGAGAAGGCGGTGTCAGCATTGGTGTGAAAATAACTGATGTGGCGAATGTCAATGTACAGACTAAAGCATATATCAGTAAAAGCATTTTTGCTAACGACAGTTTGGTAACAGGAAAAGCTGATTGATAAATACGATTCAGTATTGCAAATAAGCTTAAATGCAGATCGATGATCTAAGAGGTGAGAAATTAAACATGATGCATGAAAGAATCGATTTAAGAAATAAAGAAAATGTATATATGGATCAGCATGGCAGTCAGATGGATAAGCAAGCTTTGAGCAGCACATAAGAAAACAATTATTTCTTGTTTTTAAACACGAGTGTAATTAATAGTAAGGTGGAGTTTGATGTCTGAGAGAAATAGTAATCCGATGTGGTATGTGCTGGATTGTGAACCGGATGCTTATCTGTATAGTGGCAGATGCAGGTTATGATATTTCAGATATCAAAGCAGTAGGCATAGGCTGTCCCGGTACTATTGACAATGTGAAGGGTGTGGTTGTGTATTCTAATAATATAAAAATGGATCATGTACCTTTAGTGGATGAATTCAGAAAATACATTGATATTCCGATAAACCTTGAAAACGATGCCAACGCTGCGGCATACGGTGAGTACATAGCGAATGGGAACGGAGTAAACAGCTATATTTTTATGACGCTTGGAACAGGTGTCGGCAGCGGCATTATAATAAAAGGGAAAATATATCGAGGTTTTAACTGTGCAGGCGCTGAGATAGGTCACTCGTCGATAGTTATGGACGGTAAGACCTGCACCTGCGGTAAAAGAGGATGTCTTGAATGCTATGCATCCGTTACCGCGCTCATAGAGCAGACTGAGAAGAAGATGAAGGAATGTCCGGACTCACTTATGAACGAATGGGCAAGCACACATGGTAAAGTCAGCGGCAGAACAGCTTTTGAATGCGCAAGAGCCGGAGATAAGGCAGCTCGCGAGGTAAAGGCGCAGTATATACGTTTATATTGGCATACATGCCACCTCAAGTACTGATTACAGGGCATATGTACGCAGCTCAAGCCCCTATCTGAACTAGAATTCTCTCTCCTGGTAATACCGTCCTCTGAAGCTTCTGAAGATACGATAAAGTACATATGCCTTGTAATGAATACTACATATATTCTCTCTCCTCTTTCCGAGGTGCGGGTCCGCAACAGGCGGACCCCGCTCGGGTAACTAACATAGCTCACAGCATTACATACCTCTATATAAGAGAACCGCAATTGTCGAAATCATAGATGATGCGGTTCTTTTAGTGTTAAAAGTGCTGTAAAGCTCGACAAAGAAGTGCGATAGTTTTACTGTGCAAAAACCAAGTCTTATGTATTTGGTTTTTTGAGTTTGCTTGACAAATCTGCTAAATCGGGTTATAATGATCATATGGTTATCCGCATAAGCACGCTATAGGTTATCAACGTTGATAACAAAATGATAACAGCAGCGTCGGAAGAGCGGATAATATGGATATAATAAATAATCAATATTACGAAAATAATACCGACAATGATTCTTAAACAGAATCAGTTAAGAACGATAGAATGGGAATAATAAATATTGTACTTTTCAGTCCCGAAAAGTGCCGATTTTACGGCATTTTTCGGGATTTTATGGTCAACCAGACGCAGCGGTGGCGGCTCAGCCGACAGCGCAGCCTGCGGAGAATGAAAATCCGTTTACAGATGTAAAGAACGGCGATTACTTCTATGATGCAGTTCTCTGGGCGGCAAAGGAAAACATTACAAGCGGTACATCTGATACCACCTTCAGCCCGAATGACAACTGTCTGCGCGGACAGATCGTAACATTCCTTTATCGCTGCAATAAGTAAATATTAAAAAGTCTTAAAGGCATAAAAAACAGCGCAGGAGCATTTACCGAAAGCGGTATCTGCTCCTGCGTTTTGTTAAGTTTGATAAAATGTTGATTTTGCCCTGTTTATTTCTGAATAAATGCCCTTATGCTATTAAATGTGAAATCATAAAGGCTATGTTGAAAACGGCTCTTACAGAGGAAATAAGAGTCGTTTTCTGACACTAAAAGTGGCGTTTTTCATGCCTATATATATCTCACCGGTTTTTAAAACATAAAAGCCGCCTGCACATACTCCAAATGAATAATTAAATGAGGTGAATTTCGGAGTAGTGCAGGTGGCTACAAATTGGCTACAAAAATTCAAACTGTTCAAGCAGAAGAAAAAGTATACTTTTATACATCAGTAGAAGATGGTGGATTTGTGTACGAAATATTTCCTATATCAATTCAAGATGTACTAATTAAAATAGATCAGATTGACTCTTATATGCTATTGTATAGCCGCCAAAGTAGGAGTGAGGAAAAAGATGTTAACAATGATAATCTTTTTGGATT
>CAMNAT010000391.1 GCA_946531785.1 uncultured Oscillospiraceae bacterium | reverse complement strand
AAGATCAAGATAGAGCTTGAGGATCTGTCGCTTAAATATCTCGATCCCGTCGCTTATGAAGAGATAAGAGAGGGCATCCACCAGAAGAAGGCTGAGCGCGACGCGTATATTGCAAATATAATGGAGCTGTTCCGTAAAAAGCTTGATGAGCTTGGCATAAAGGGAACAGTGACCGGCCGCGCAAAGCATTTTTACAGCATATGGCGCAAGATGATAACGCAGGATAAGACCATGGATGATCTCTATGATCTGTTTGCGGTGCGCGTTATAACAGATTCAATTACCGATTGCTATGCTGTGCTTGGCATGGTGCATGATCTTTATACACCTGTGCCGATGCGCTTCAAGGACTATATAGCAATGCCGAAGCCGAATATGTATCAGTCGCTCCATACGACTGTTATCGGGCCGGACGGCACGCCGTTTGAGATACAGATCCGCACATGGGAGATGCACAGGGTCGCAGAGAACGGTATCGCGGCGCACTGGAAGTATAAAGAGGGCAAGAGCGGCGTGACAGATATTGACTCACAGCTTGAGTGGGTAAGGACGCTGCTTGACACTCAGCAGAATATAATAGACTCGGATGAGTTCTTTAACACTCTTAAATTCGATCTGTTCGCAGATCAGGTATTTGTTTTCACTCCTCAGGGACGCGTGGTCGCGCTGCCTGCAAAGAGTACGGTTATAGATTTCGCGTTTGCCATCCACTCCGAGGTCGGATATAAGATGAGCGGCGCAAAGGTAAACGACAAGATAGTTACGAACACCTATGAGCTTGAAAACGGCGACAGAGTCGAGATACTCACCGGCAACACTCATGGACCGAGCCGCGACTGGCTCAATATCTGCAAGACCTCACGCGCAAGGAACAAGATAAACCAGTGGTTCAAGCGTGAGCGGCGCGAGGAGAATATAGAAGAGGGCAAGGACATGATAAACCGCGAGCTGCGCCGTTGGGGCAACACGCACGCGGAGCTGTTCAGACCCGAATGGGTGGAGATAATAACAAGACGCTACGGCTTCAACTCGATAGATGACCTTTACGCAAGCGTTGGCTACGGCGGACTTGCCGCATCCAAGGTGGTCATGCGCCTGAGAGAGGAATGGCTCAAGGAAGAGAAGGAAAAGGCAAAGGCTCAGGGTATTGACCCGATCGAAAGCACTCCTAAGACCGTTGATGAAAAGCACAGAAAGCGTTCCTCCAACGGCATAATAGTAAAGGGGATAGATAACTGTCTTGTAAGGCTTGCGGGCTGTTGCAATCCGGTCGCAGGTGATGAGGTTATCGGCTTTATCACCAAGGGCAGAGGTGTGAGCGTTCACCGCGCCGACTGCGTAAACATGAAGCCGGAGAACCTTTCAGATGAGGATAAGCTTAGACTCATCGAGGTATCGTGGGATGAGAATAAGTCATCATCCTATATTGCAAATATCAGGATATCAGGACAGGATCGTGACGGTATGCTGCTTGATGTTACCAACATCCTTGTCGATCAGAAGATACCGTGCAAGTCGGCAAACGCGTTTGTAAACAAGAGCGGCGAGGCGGTAATACAGGTCGGCGTGGAGATCAGACACACCTCGGATCTTGCCCTGCTTACAAAGAAGTTCAAGCAGCTGCAGGGCGTTGAGAGCGTAACGAGATCGATTTTATAACGGAGATATAAATGGAAAAGTCAGAAGTAAAGATAACAACAGAATATATAAAGCTCGATCAGCTCATAAAATTTGCGGGCATAGCGTATTCGGGCGCGGAGGCGAAGGATATGGTCATTAACGGCTGCGCGTCCGTAAATGGTGAGCTGTGCACCATGCGCGGAAAGAAGATACGCCCGGGTGATGTTGTTACGCTGGATTTCGAGGATGCGGCGTTTGAGATAACTGTAAGCTGATGTATATAAAGCAGCTGAAGCTGAAAAGCTTCCGGAACTATGATGAAGCGGTATTTGATTTCTCGCCGCGCACGAATGTTATCTACGGCAACAACGCGCAGGGTAAAACGAACATCCTTGAGGCGGTGTATCTTTTTTCGCAGGGGCGGAGCCACCGTACAAAAACGGATAGAGAGCTTATAGCCTTTGGTGAGGAGTTCACAAGGCTTTCGCTCGGCTTTGCCACCGAAACGCGTGACTATACCGCCGATATGCGTATAACAAAAACAGGACGCAAGTCCATAAATATTAATCATGTGCCGATATTGAAGCTCAGTAAGCTTATGAGCTACCTGAATGTCGTTATGTTCTCGCCGGAGGATCTGGATCTTGTAAAGGGCTCACCGAACGCGAGGCGGCGTTTTATGGACAGCTCATTGAGTCAGCTGTATCCGTCGTATCTTTCATCTCTCATCGAGTACGGAAAGGCACTGAACCAGAAAAACAGTCTGCTGAAAATGCTGAGAGCGAGCGGGAGGACATCGGATCCTACGCTTTCGGTCTGGAATGAAGCGCTTGCGGAAAATGCCGTTAAGATCATGAGCGCAAGGATAGAATTTATCGAGCAGATAAACGAGGCCGCGGCGGCGATTCAGTCCGAGATATCCGGTGAAAAGCTCAGTATAACATACATGCCGAGCATAAGATGCGAGGAGCTTTCAAAGGGTGCGATACTTGCATATCTCACAGCGCGTGAGCGACGCGAGACGGCCTTCGGCATTCTCAAGGAAAACGGTGATC
>CAMNAT010000390.1 GCA_946531785.1 uncultured Oscillospiraceae bacterium | reverse complement strand
AACTCATGTACTATGCTTTCCTCATGATCTGAGCGGATATATACCTTTTTATCGCTGTGAACATAGAAGCCTGTGTACTTACCATCGTCCGGGAACAGCGCGAGCCATTCACTGTACGGCACGATCACTACCTCAAACCCGTCGCTTTCAAATGCTGTGCGTATGCTCTCCGGCACAGTGAGCATTAAGCTCTTTGCACAAAGCGCATATGCGTTGCTGTCAGCAAGCTGCTCCGGCATATATACTGAGGTGGATATATTGATCTGCTCTTTAGGCTGTATTGTATATGTACCGTCGTAGTCAAGCATATACGCGATCATGTGGCAGAACTCGCCGCGTGTTATCACTCCGGGACTGTATGGCACTTCTTTGTTAGTACCTTCATAGCCGCGGATATAGAGCGTATTAAGGTATGCGTTATAGCTCGTGGTACGCTTTCCCCACAATGTAGCATCTATTATCTTTAGATCATTGAGCTTGAGCACGACCTCTGCCGCCGTTTCATATGACATATTCTTTGAATAGTCGCCTCTGAACAGGTATCTGTCAATACGGATATTATCCTCCCAGCCGCAGCATGGGGCGAACCAGTCCTCCCATTTATCAGGTAGGGTGTCCTCACCGCCGAATACCTTTTCTGCAATGGTTATACCCTCTGCAACGGATATTTTATTATCCGGATAGAAATTGCCGTCACCATACCCGGATAACACACCCATATCATTGAGCCTCTGTATATCCTCATAATACGAAACGGCTCCGATAACATCACCGAAGCCGCTGTTTTCTGCATAGCCGATATTGGCTGTGCCGCTCGCTAAAATGCTTAAAGCTATTGTCGTTGTTAAAATAAATCTCCTCATGTTTAGTTTTCCTCCTTGTTTTTTATGGACTTTTAGATTGTTTCTTCTGCTTAATAGCAGTTTGGTCTTCTGAATACAGTGAAGCCAACGCTTGATGCTGTTGAAAGCACCACATTGTTTGCGCTCGATGAGCAGTGGATCACAAGTATGTTTCCACTCACATCCTTGCCTACAACTATACCGACATGGCTATAGCTCGGCAGGAATGCAAGATCGCCCGCTTGTACAGTCGATGCTGTTACCTGCGTGCTTACTGCCTTTTGTCCCATTGTACCGTGCCCGACTGCAAAGCCCATGCCGCTGTTATTGAACGCCCATGTTACAAATCCGGAGCAATCAAGACCGAATGCCCTTATCGTTCCTGATGACGGACTGCCTGCTGCCGTTACCCTCCGCATCGTTCCCCATGCGGGGTCCCAGCCCATTGCTGTGCTTTTACCGCCCCAGAAATAGTTGACCTTGCCGACAAGTGAAGCAGCGTTCTTTACTACATCCTTACGCTTCTGCGGCAGACTTTCCGGCAAGCCGTTTATTATAGCTTGTACATTTGCGTCCGTAACTGCAAGGCTGTGGCTTGCTCCGGTCATTACATCCGATTCCTCAAGTAAGGTTTCTACCGCCTCTCGCTGCTTTGGTGTAAGGCTGTAATAGTCCATAAGCTGTTCTTTGGTTTTACCGGTGATAGTTATGGTGAGATCGCGCTGTACCGTCCCGCCGTCCTCATCGACAACCTCAAACACCATATAGTCAACTGTATTGGCTGCTCGGAAATACTCCTTCAGCTTCTCTGCCTTTTCCGCATCAAAGATAACAACATCTGTTGCGGTATCGTCCTCCGCACCCGCAGTCTTTGCGGCAAACACAGCTAAGACTATGTTATTATCTGTACGGTTATCCACCACCTCCACCGAGGTATGATCTACCGACAGCTCTATGTCCTCGGTCTGCTGTGTAAGCTCCACATTATACTCCGCTATTATCTGCGACAGCGGTATAGTACCCGGCTCCGTTACCTCGTCCGATATGAATATACCGAACGGACTTGCGATTATCGAGGCAATTATGATAACCACAATAAGTGCAACGAGCACTACTGCGACTGCTCCGCCTGCTGCTATTGCCGATATTATTGCCTTTGCCGCCGTTATCGCAGCTTGTATTGCGACCTTTGCAGCGTGTATAGCATTTTTTACAGCCGCCTTTGTAGCCTGAGCTGTGCGCTGCGCAAGCTCTCTCGCCCGCTTTACAGCTTGTTTTGCAGCTTTTTTTGCCGCCTGCTTTTGAGTATTAACGACTTTCTTTTGTACCCTTTTAGCGGCATTTCTGCTCGTTTTTATAGTCCGTGTACCTTTTGCTGCAGGCTTTGCGGTTTTCCTTGTCTTGAGTGAATTTTTAGCGGTGCCGGTCCGCTGCTTTATCCGTGGTTTTGCTGAATCAGCCGCCTTTGACTGTAAAGGCGGCTGACTCTCTTTTGTAGCTATTGGTCTTGTGTGTCTTGCAATATAGCTGTCTTTTGTTTTTACTTCGGTACGCTTCAGCTTTAGCTGCTCATCCCCTGTCGGCTTTGGCTTTTGGTGTATCAGATCGGAATGCTGCGCAGTATTAAGCTCCACAGGTGTATCCGAACCCTTTATCTGCTGTATATTCGTCGGTTTGTTTGCCGGATAATTTGTTTCTTCTGTATGCAGATATGCTTCTTTTGTTTTTATCATCGGTCCGTCAGATGTTGCGGCTCTTTCAGCTTCAACCCTGTCATGCTCCGCTCTTGTCCTTAGCTTATTCTGAACATACCGTTTAGCAGCATGTTGGCGGCTGTCGGG
>CAMNAT010000389.1 GCA_946531785.1 uncultured Oscillospiraceae bacterium | reverse complement strand
TCCGCTTATGTTTTCGCTGTCGGATCTGATCTCATTTTCCGTTTTGTCTATCAGATCGACGATCTCCTCCGCCCGTTGACGCAAAAGCATCCCCTCCTCGGTGAGAGTTATGCCCCTTGGGCTGCGAACGAACAGTTCCTTCCCAAGACTGTCCTCAAGCCCCATAAGCTGCCGTGACAGCGTGGGCTGAGAAATATGCAGTCGCTGCGATGCCCTTAATATACTTTCTTCATTCGCAACAGCGAGAAAGTATTTCAGTACACGAATTTCCATTATTCATACTCCTTGGTTAATATATTTATATTATACCTCATAAGCATGGATATGTCCACATGTTTTTTGCAAAAATCCCTCAATAATCTACTACCACGAAACTGTTCTGTCACTCCACCAAACAGATATCTATCCTGTCTCCCATTACAAAAACGGCTGCCGATAAGCGATCGACAGCCGTATATATTTATTTCTCCATCAAAGCTGCAGCAGGAGCCAGTTCTGCTTGAATAACCAGTCACGCACCGCGGTAAGCTTATAGCCGTAGTTGAACGATACCATATGCTCCATGCCCTGTCCGTTCACATTAACCGTTATCTCGTCATGTGCAGCGCTTTTTAACTATTCTATCAAATTTTCAATTAAATTGCAAACAGAATTTTACACAAAAACAAAAATGCCGGGGCACTAACTAGATTATTCGTACCCCGACATTGCTTTATGTATCTTCTCTTCAAATCTGTCCTTCCCGGTAAAGCGCGGAGCATTTATTGGATATTTACCACTGAAGCATCCGTCACAAAAGCCGCAGCCGTTTGTTTCGGCTAATTGATGAACATCCGGTAGTCCGAGATAGGCCAATGTATCAACACTGATGCTCCCGGCTATCTCCTCTACGCTTTTGTACTTACAGGCAATGAGATTTTCCTGAGAGTCTATATCCGTACCGAAATAGCATGGGAATCTGAACGGCGGCGCGGATACACGCATGTGTACCTCATGCGCTCCCGCTTGTCTTAAAAGCCTTACGATCTTTTCGCTTGTAGTGCCGCGCACGATAGAATCATCGACCATGACCACCCGTTTTCCCTCTATATTGCTTTTTATAACATTCAGCTTTATATTTACCGCATCCCGACGCGACGCGTTATCAGGCTCTATGAAGCTTCTGCCGATATATTTGTTTTTTACAAATCCCAGTCCGAACGGTATTCCGCTTTCCTTTGCATATCCCAATGCCGCGTCTATTCCGGAATCGGGCACACCAATCACGATATCGGCATCCACGGGATGCTTTTTTGCAAGCAGCTCGCCCGCCCTCTGACGCGCTTCATGAACAGATGCGCCCTCAATAACAGAGTCCGGTCGAGCAAAATATATGTATTCAAATACGCATATCCTACCTTCGCCTTTGCAGTTATCTATAAATGTGCTTATACCGTCCTCGCCTATCTCAACGACCTCACCCGGTCTAATATCCCGAATGAACTGTGCTCCCATCGCATCCAGAGCGCAGGACTCAGATGCGACAGCATAGCCGCCCGACGCTGTACGACCTATGCACAGCGGTCTGAAGCCGGTCTCATCCCTGAATGCAATGAGCTTGGTTGCTGTCATCACCACACACGAATACGCGCCCTTTATGCGCCTCATGGCATTTATAACAGCGGCTCCGGTAGAGTCAGCCCTGAGCCGCTCCGAAACTATAGTATATGCCATAGCCTCGGTATCGGATGTGCCGCGGAATATTGCGCCATTAAGCTCAAAGCTATGTCTCAGCTCGTAGCTGTTTACAATATTGCCGTTATGCGCCAGTGCTAGATTACCCTTTGTATGCCGTACTGTGAGCGGCTGAATGTTTGCATAGCTGTTTGTGCCCGTGGTGGAATATCTTACATGACCTATTGCCATATTTCCGGCACCTAACGAGCGTAATCTGCTCTCGTCAAACACCTCGCTTACAAGTCCCGTATCCTTCGCCTCAGAGAACACTCCATCATCACATACAACTATCCCACAGCTTTCCTGTCCCCTGTGCTGAAGCGCATAGAGGCCCATATATACATCATGCGCTATATCGCATGTGCGCGGCTCATATACACCTATAACACCACATTCCTCGTGGATTCCCATTTTATACATTCTTCTTTCCTTTTTTATAGTATATTCCCCAGCAGCTCCATGGCTTTTTGCGTATTCTCCCTTGTAGAGAATACGGTAAGACGGATATATCCCTCACCGCTCGGTCCGAAGCCTGCGCCCGGCGTGGTAACTACACCCGTTTTATTAAGTATCTCATTAAAGAAATCCCACGAACCCATATTCTTCGGTGCTTTAGCCCAGATATACGGCGCATTCTCGCCTCCGCATACGGAAAGCCCCGCCGCAGACAAAGCAGACCGGATGATATTGGCGTTCTCCAGATAATACTCTATCGCAGCCCCCGTCTCCCGCTGCCCATCGGGCGAATATACCGCTTCCGCAGCACGCTGTATAACATACGGTACGCCGTTGAACTTGGTACACTGCCGCCTGTTCCAAAGTGCGTTAAGCTCTACGCCGTTACATTTAAGCTCATGCGGCACTATGGTGTAGGCGCATCGCATACCAGTAAAGCCCGCGGTTTTTGAAAAGCTGCGGAACTCTATCGCACACTCCTTTGCTCCGTCTATCTCATATATGCTGTGCGGAATA
>CAMNAT010000388.1 GCA_946531785.1 uncultured Oscillospiraceae bacterium | reverse complement strand
GCAGTCCTCCGAGATAGTCACGGATCGGATGGAATGAGCGGTCATCAACGACCTTCGCAAGTGCGACATCATAGTTTACCCTTGTAAACTTGCCATAGCTGTAGGTCAGGTATGTTATGAGCTGCGCATCATCGGCATCGCGCCAGAATTTTGACGGATGCTGCCACGGTACCTTACCCTTTATCTCAATACAGTCCGAGAGCTGATTAAATACTATCCCCTTCAGCTTGGGATCGTTCTGAAGGATAAGGGTAAGGTTCTGTATCGTATTCTCTATGTCACCCTTTTTATTCATGCTGAGCATATGCCGCCATTCATTGTCGGCATCATCCGTTATGACATCAAACTCAGTCTGTACGGCATTCTGTTTATCCTCCAAAGCCTGTGTTTTTACCTTGCCCTCGCTTTGAGCAAAGTCCACCATAGCCTTAAACGACTTGGATCTCTCGCTGTCGGTCTCATCCTTGTCAAGGTAGCCGAATTTGTGTATCCTCACAAGGTCAAAGGCATTGCACAGCTTGCCGCAGGCCGGATCTGTCGCATGATGTGAGTATGCATATTTATCATCATACACCACTACTCCGGCTATGGAGTCAGCCGGAATATAATCATATCGTCCCTGCAGGCTGCTCGGTGAATATACATCTGACAGGAAGGTCGATATCACATCAGGTATCGGATATGCACGGCAGAACGCGCCCACGATGCCGCTCTTTTCAAGCGGATCCGCCTGTTTCTTTATGGCATGTGACACTATCTTTTTCTGCCGTGACGATACCGGGTATTCAGATGTATCATGCCAGTCCTTATACCGCGATAAAGTCGCATCAGCATCAATATTTGTTCCGTCACGCTGTTTATAGACAAACTCACCGTCGGATGATGTTGACGGCCAGTACATAAGCCGATGCGGCTGGTAGGTAGTATCATCGAACTGCTCTATGCCTATATCAGCCGCAATCCGTCGGGCTATAGCTGTATACTCATCCGGCGTTACCGGGCGCGAAAGCGGGATTATGAGCCTTAGTCTCGGTTTCTCAGGTGTATGCTTATGCGTTGAGTAGATAAGGCATCTGAAATCAAAGAACATCTCTATCTGCTCCCAGAAATCCTCATCGGCATAATCCGCATCGAGCGTGAGCAGACTGCGGTTAATGATACAATCCTTCTTGCGTATGCCGTTACGCAGCTCACCGCCGACAAACCCGCCCACATCCTTGATATTGTCCTGCTGTCCCTTCGGGAGCTTTCGGTATTCCTGTATCGTTTCAGCGGTGCGTATCGTTTCGGAGCATTTTGCGGCGAACTCGTCCCATGACAGCTCACGTATTTTCCATGCCCGCGAAGTCCTGCTGTTGCCTACGGATATCTTCATCTGCCCGGCACCTCCCGCTGCTTACTGTCAAAGAACCGAATAGGTATATTCCACCGCCTTGCCGCTTTTATTTCGTTCTGCATCCCTTCGGAAACGGTATCACCGAACACCCACATCTCCTTACAGCGTTTGAGCATCTGCAGGGCAAGGTTCAATCCTTTCCTGCGCTCTGTTTCGCTGTCGTCATCAAGGAACTGAGTAAAGTATATATGCGGACACATCGGCAGCCGTCCCTGCTGTACAGCATAGCGTGAATACCGCTTTGCATTTAATATATTCGTTGCGGTGTCCCCCCTGTAAGGAGAGGCTATGTATACCCACGGAACATAGTTCTCATCCTGCTCCTCACGTCGTATATTGGCATATGCTTCATCAAAGGTAGGATCCGGATAATGCTCTGTGTTTCTACGCATACACGCTCTTCCCCCTATACTGCTCAACAAGATCCGCTCTGCCTATGGATACAAGATACTGACTGGTTCTCGCGTTCTCTCTATCGTTCTGAGCCTTTGATTTGTAGAACGGGCATTCCTTTCCCTTAAATCTGTTATCGCTTAGGCAGATGCAGGTTCCGTCCATAAGCGCAAAGCAGTCCTTGTGCAGCTTACACGGTATTTTTAATCGCACCCTTTATCATCTCCATCCTCATAATCGCACAATTTTTCCACCACCTTCTTCCATGGTGAGAACGCGCACATTTCCTGCACAAGAGTCTCCTGTGCGTATTCCGGGAACGCGGCTCTGTCTAAGACAGCCAGTCCCGATTCCGTTCGTTTTGTAAGTCGCATATCATATCAATCCTTTCTGTAATATTCACATTCATAACCATCGGCATTAAGCGGCAAGCCGTCCGCCCATTCCGAGTTACTGCTCATAAGAGAGCACATCTCATCGACCGAGCCTCTGCCGTATGGAACTTCAGCTATTATCTCATCATGGACATGGAACACTATATCGTATCCTGCTTTGGTAACATTCATCATAGCGGCCGCCAAAAGATCACGGGCGATCGCTTGAACTATATTTTCTGTCAGTTTCCCGCCGAAGGTCTCAAGCCGCTCCCATTTCTTTGCCTGTGATATGCCCATATATGTGATACTGTCGCCGCCGAAGCGGTTTGTGCCTATGTCGGGCTTTACATATGACAGCCTTCTTCCGCTTGGAAGCCGTATGAATAATATACCTCGCTCGTAAATGAAACACAGTCTGCCGAGCGGCACCGTTGTCTTATCCTTTATTGCCTTCATTGCGGCTCTGCCGATCCTGTCCCACAGCTGAACTATGTGCGGGTTTGCGTTACGCCAGTCGTTTATGAGTCC
>CAMNAT010000387.1 GCA_946531785.1 uncultured Oscillospiraceae bacterium | reverse complement strand
GCGTTAGATTCAAAGCTGTTTTGTGATTTTACATGAAAACCCGCTGCGTGTCAACGGGGACAGACCAAGCGTGTCAAAGGGTCTGTCTCCATTTGATATATAATGGTGTTGACTTGTCGAAATTTTGTTTGTATAATTTCTTTCAGGTGCTGTCATTTGGCGGCGGTTAGTCCTTTCGGGTGCAATCGGAAATCTTATTTCTACCGGCTCGGTCCGGAATATACAC
The DNA here is from genome assembly GCA_946531785.1 of uncultured Oscillospiraceae bacterium. Classification (GTDB taxonomy): domain Bacteria; phylum Bacillota; class Clostridia; order UBA1381; family UBA1381; genus Ornithomonoglobus. The sequence continues at coordinate 2,502 of CAMNAT010000387.1, read as the reverse complement.
TTAAGGAGGACTATGCCTATGAGTACTGATACATTCATCAGCATAGTAAGCTTATGCCTTACATGCTTCAGTCTCGGATTTGCCATAGGCAGATCAAAGGCAAAAAAATAACCGCCTGTCCCTGAGAAGATGAGCGGTTATACGCAATAATTTTCCGAAAGGACTAACCAAGCTGAATGGCAGTACCTTTTCTATTTAGGATTGTAACATCCTTTACATATCTGTGCAAGTTGCTTTTTAGTTTCAGGGCTGTTTAGACACATTACGCTGTTAAAGCACTTATATCACGCCGGAATTTTGCTGTATCTATCAATATATTTTCCTGCCTCTTCTTCGGTAAGATCATACTTTTTAATCACTTTCTCTGCTATCACGGCTCCCGGAACACCTATCTCCGATAGCGATTCCACCAACACCTTTATTCCGTTTTCTCTTTCCTCGCGTTTCCCTTCACGCTTTCCTTCAAGCATTCCTTCTCCTACTATTTTGTCCAGATATTCACACATACTTCCGCCACCTCCGTCTTTCTTCCCTTCATTATACGCTTCTTCAAATCTTTTGTCACCTGTAAGTGCCGACATCATCTGCAGTACCTGTGCAGCATATTTTATTTCTTTTTTGCCCGGTCTATACTCCTTGCTATTGCGCAGCTGCCAAAAATAGTCTGCCACAAACCAGAAATCACTTTTGAACTTGTCTATCTGCTCCCTTTCCAAAAATGCGACATTTACTACATTTATCTTATAATCATTTACCAGGTGCTTTAGCTTTTCCGGTACGGTCAGTACCTCGCTTAATGCTAACGGCTTTCTCCACGGTCGGTCTGTTCCGAAATACAACACTATAGATACTGCCGGATACAGTGCAGCCTGCTTCTTTTTCTTACCTTTTTTACTGTGCTTAGGCAGCTGGGCTCTGTATGCGCCGCCGTCATAGCTGATTATGCGAAGAGGCATGTACCTGTCTATCTGAGACTCGTTTTCTATACCTACAAACGCAAGTCTTACGCCGCATTTATTCCAGTACTTTGCAACATCTCTGTATTGCTCGTGATATTTACCGTCTGCATGATACTGCGAGTAGACATTTGAATCGCTTAACTCATCCTCCTTCATTACTTTTTCACCGTTAAAGGCAACACAATTGAAAATATCCGAAAATACTTCATCAATCCCCTCAAGTGTCTTGCCGCCGAGATCCTTCTCTTTCATAAAACACTTCCCCTTTCGTTTTTTGATTTGAAATTCTTTATTTAGTTTTTTAAGCCCGAATAATGCAGTGAAGATACTGCCTGCGTGGCGAATGTCACGCGTTAGATTCAAAGCTGTTTTGTGATTTTACATGAAAACCCGCTGCGTGTCAACAGGGGCGGTACTACTGTCACAGAACCGTTACTCTTGCCTAATACACACCACATATCATATAATTATATTGTTAACCATTTAACTTTTTAAGCCAACTAAGCATTAATAAGAAGGAGATTATTATGAAGAAGAAAGGACTTTTTATGACGGGCGCGGCTGTGCTTGCAGCTGCAGGTATTCTTGCCGGCTGCGGCGGCGCCGCTAACACAGGAACAACAACTACAGGCAGCACAGACACCACCACCGCTTCCGCTGAAGCAGTGACTGCGCAGAGCGTTGCAAAAATGGTTTCAGAAAATATGACAGACGTTAAGTCATATACATTTGACTCAGGCTCAAGGATGGGGTATTCCATGTCAGCAAGCGGCGTAAACATGAACATGAACATGGATATGAAGCTTGCAGGCGAGGGTGTCGTAGACAGCCACAACGTTCATATGACTATGGATCTGAATATGAGCGCAATGGGACAGGAATCGACAACTAAAAACGAGGCTTACGCCCTTGAAGAAAACGGCAAATACGTCGTATACTCCAAAACCGAAGGAGAAGGCTCTGACGGCAAATGGACAAGAGCGGAAAATGACACCGTCATTGAGTTTGACAAGCTTAATAACATAGATGTTTATAAAGAAATTGCTGACGGTAAAATACAGGCTACCCTTACCGAAGGCGAAAAGATAAACGGTAAGGATGTGTACAAGCTTACTGCTGTTATCCCCGGCGAGTTATTCGAGAAAGCCTACGCCGCTCTCGGACAGGATTCAAGCGGCGGAATCGCGGGCATGGATTTCTCATCAGGAACAGCTGACTGCGAGCTTTACATTTACAAGGATACGGGGCTTCCCGCAAGAACATACATGGACGCTAAAAACTACAGCGAAAATATCTTCAAGCAGGCTCTGACACAGAGTTCGGAAAATACGGAGGATATCGAGGTAACGGTAGAGACCTTTGATGTGGATATGACGATGGATAATTATAACACCATTGACAAGATCGAGGTACCCGCAGAGGTGCTTTCAGCAGTGTAAGTGTGTCAAGACGGGGACAGTCCCCATCTTGACACACTAAAAAAGGATGGCAACCCGCCATCCTTTTTTTAATATCTTTACTTCGCCACCTTCGCTATCCCGTT
>CAMNAT010000386.1 GCA_946531785.1 uncultured Oscillospiraceae bacterium | reverse complement strand
TGGCAAGCTCTACCCTCTCGCCGGTATAAAGCTCTGATATATCCCATCTGCTTGTACCGCTCCTGAGGTCGGGATTCTTTTTATTGTCACCGACTGTATATATCTGAGGTACAGGCACATTCTCTGTGTCATAGCCTAAATAATAGCTCAGGTGCGGCGGCTGGTTATAGCATGTATTCTGATATGCTATATGCATCCGATACTGGATATCATGCATGAGTGTCGGTATCCTGTACGCCGTCGGCTCAGTTGTTGTGAATATCCGCAGTGCTGTGCCTTCCTTTGTCGGGAACATCAGCTCCTCGCGCCAGTCACCAAACAGGTCCGCCGAAAGCGCCGGAGTTGATTTTGTACCATTTACGCTCACACAGCCGGATGCGGAAAATACCGTCTCCGCCTTCTGTGTTTCGCTGTTCCACTTGCTGACATAGATATTATCAAGCGTCTCTCTGTCGGCATCGCCGTCCCAATAGCAGAGGAAGTTTACGGGCACTGTATATTTATCAGAAATCACCTTGCCCGAAGCATTCGTCATTATCCCGGCTGACGACCATGCTTCCGCGCCCGGATATCTCGGATCTATATCGCCCGCAGCCGCGCGGCCGTTATCGGTACCGGTGAATTTGCCGTATAATATCTCGCCTGTGCGCGCGTCACGCATCTCATAGCCGAGATCGACATTTCTGTCCTCATGACACGAATACACCTCAAGTCCCGGTCTTGACGGATCAAGGTCTGACACATGCTGCGCGTCACCGTGTCCGAGTCCTGTCGTGTACAGCGGCGTACCGTCATTATCAACAGCAAGCGAGCCGTAGATTATCTCATCGCAGCCGTCATAGTCAACATCGGCAACACTCATTGAATGATTGCCCTGACCGATCAGCTTATTGTTATCTCTGTATTGCTTATCCAGCGTGTCAAAGAACCAGTGCTTTACGAGCTTTCCGTCTACAAGATCATAGGCTGAGATCGTTGTTCTGCCGCCCACATCGCCGCCGGGGCCGTAGTAATAGCCGCGCGCAAACACCATGCTCGGACGCTTGCCGTCAAGATATGCGACGCTTGCCAGATACCTTTCGCAGCGGTTTCCCCACTCATGTCTCGGATCCTCGTGCCAGTCACCCCATGTGATGACATCCCACTCATAGCCGTCATCGGTCACGCCCTGAGTCTGAGGATAATATTCGGTCGTATCTATCACAGTGCCGTCAGCTCCGCGGAACACAGTGAGATATAGCGGGCCCGAAAGGTTTTTACCGTTATCTAAAACAGCGTAATTCTTATCCTTATCGCCTATCACAGTACCGTCGCCCGCAATAGTTCCGTCAGCTGTACGCATCGCGACCTCTGCCATGCCGTCACAGTCATAATCATACACCATAAACTGCGTGTCGTGAGCGCCGCTCCTTATGTTCGGTCCCATGTTTATCCGCCAGAGGCGCGTGCCGTTGAGCTTATACGCGTCTATAAGACACTCTCCGGTAAAGCCCGCCTGTGAAGTGTCCTTTGCATTGGTCGGATCCCATTTCAGGACGATCTCCCACTCGCCGTCACCATCAAGATCTCCGACGGATGCGTCACCGGGGTTATAGCTGTATTTTTCGCCGTTGACCTCGTTATCCGCGGGCTTTTCTATAGGGATATCCATATAGTTCTTATCCCACACTGTAACAGTGTATGCCTCATCCTCAGCCTCTGCTGCCTTTCCGTCAGCGCCGTATCTTACAGGTACGATCTTGTAAAGATCATAGATATCACTTATGTCAGAATAGTTTGTAGCAGCTATAGGCTCATTGTTGCACAGCGCCCACTCACTGCCGAGTGACCTGTATATGTTATACTTCGTCGATGCCGACTCGGTGCCGAGGAACCGCCATGATATGAATGTATAGCCGTTCATCCTTACCGCTACAGCGCCCAGATCGAGCTTTTCCATCGGTCTTTGCATGTCGGGACGGGCATCTATAAGCTTCTGTGTTTGTTCGGCGCTCTCCTTGTATTCTCCAAGTGACAGCGATGTACCTACTGCCGGCTTATCTTCTGCCAACGCGGCAGCTGACGAAGCTGATACCGCCGCAGCAACAGCAAGGCTGAAAATTCTTCTTGTCTTCATTTACCGTTTCTCCTTTCCGGACTTATATATTATATTATTTATGTACTCTTATCACAACGAACGAATACGCCGGAATGTTGACCATGCTTCCGTCTGAAATGCCCTCGAGCTGAGCGGTATAGGTCCTCACCCTTTCAGGCTCTTCTATACTGTTTGTCGCAGCATCCGACGGCGCGGTAAGCGTCTTCATATCAGCCTTACCCGAAAGCGCTCTGCCTCCAAAGCCGAGAGTAACATTCTGGTCATAGCCATAGGGGTTAACTATCTTTAATATGATATCGCCTGTTGCGCTGTCATATGAAGCGCTCTGATATACCTTATCGGTATTCCCCGTCACTGTGCTTATGAGCGTATGATCGCCGGTATTGTTTGAATACATCTCCTGCACATGATAGTCCGGCGAAACGAAGCTGGTCGCATCATCATACCAGATCATATCCGGTGCCCACTGAGTGAAATTCACTCTTGCAAACAGAGGCGCATAGCTTGCCATATATACGACATCCGCGTTGCGCTCAAGCCCTGTCATGAATGCCGCCTCTGAGAGCGCATTGCGGAGCGTGTTGCCCTGCGATGCATACTCACCTGCAAAGACCTTCACATTCCTGTCATAGCCGTCATACCGTCCGTCATTT
>CAMNAT010000385.1 GCA_946531785.1 uncultured Oscillospiraceae bacterium | reverse complement strand
CTTCAGCGTATACTCTGTGCTTATATCAAATATGAATATCCCATCCTCCGAGAGAAAACCGCTCACATTATTAAAGGTCTTTTGAAGCGCTTCCGGCAGCAGGACATAATTGATCCCGTCTATCATGCATAGCGCCGCGTCAAACTTCTCATGTGTCGCAAACCGTGACATATCACAGCATATCAGGCGCGTTCCGTGCAGCTTATCAGCGGCCGCTGTGAGCATATCCGCGCTTATATCAACACCCGTGATATCATATCCGCGCTTCACAAGGCGTGATGTTATATTTCCCGTTCCGCATGCAAGCTCGCATATGGTCTGCGGCTCACATTCGTGAGCCGCAAAAAAATTTTCAATATAATCACACCATTTATCATAATCTATATCGGCGTGTATGAGCCGGTCATAGATATACGCAAATTCGCCGTACTGCATTATCTGAGCTCTGCTCCGAGCTGCTTACCGAGGTTGTCGACAATCTTCTTGTGAAGATTATCAGCCTCCTCACCAGTAAGGCTTCTGTCAGGTGCCTTGAACTCCGCTTTGTACATTACGCTCTTTTTATCATCTGCGATCTGAGCGCCCATATATACATCGCTCAATTCAAGCTTTGTAAGCAGCTTTCCGCCCGCCTTTTTCATGACCTTTTCTATCTCCGCAACAGGAAGGAGCCTGTCAACGAGTATTGAGAAGTCTCTGGTCACTGCCGGGAACTTTGTGAGCTGACTGTACTTTACATTATGGTTTGACGCGCGATGTAGGACAGTGAAATCCAATTCTCCGATATAAGCGCGAGTGCCTATCTCATATTTCCTGAGCACTGACGGATGCACCTCGCCAATAATACCCGCACACTTGCCGTTGACCTTGATCATTGCCGTTCTGCCCGGGTGATAGGTCGGATTATCTGCTACACGCTCATACTCAACCTTATCGATATGAAGCTTTTCAAAAACTGCCTCTACAGAACCCTTGATGTCATAGAAATCCACATCGCCGTACATTCCGAGCATAAGTGTCGGTCTCTCGTCAGGGAGCTGTCCTGCCTCTGTCGGGATATATACGCGTCCTACCTCGAAAAGCTTTGCGCTCTTTGTACGGTAATTATAGTTCCTTGACAATATATCAAGCATGCTTCCTGCCATTGTTGTACGCATGACAGAGGTATCCTCGCCCAACGGATTCCTGATCTTTACCTGATATCTCAGCGAAGAATCTGCGGGGATATTCAGCTTATCCATTACAGACGGGCTCTCGAATGTATAGGTATAGATCTCATACATACCCTGTGATAACAGAGTAGCTTCTATCTCCTTCTGCGTCTTCTGCTCAGGAGTCATGATGCCTGTTGTGGTCGCGCCGCTCATAAGAGTTGTCGGGATCTTATCATATCCGTAAAAACGGGCAACCTCCTCAGCGATATCAGCCTCCGCCTGTAGATCGGGTCTGAATGAAGGCGGATACAGCTTATCGCCCTCTACCTTGATCTCAAGCGCTTCGAATATCTTGAGCATATCATCTATACTTATATCAGTACCAAGAAATGCGTTTATCTTCTCCGGTCTGAATCCGATCTCTATCGGGCTCTCAACATTGCCCATTACATCTATCATACCCGCTACATTCTCACCGCAGCCGAGCATCTCAACAAGCTGACATGCGCGGTTCACAGCCGGGACCGTGTTATGATAATCAAGTCCCTTTTCATATCTTGATGATGACTCTGTTCTGAGTCCTACGCGCTGCGCAGTAAGTCTTACGGATGCCGCATCAAACATAGCCGACTCAAATACGACCGTTGTCGTATCGTCCTTGATCTCGGAATTGAAGCCGCCCATAACACCGGCTATCGCGATAGCACGCTCTGAATCCGAAATAACCAGATCGTCAGCCGTAAGCTTTCTCTCCTGCTCGTCAAGCGTCTGTATTACCTCGCCGTCATTTGCGCGTCTTACATTTATGTGCGCTCCGGCAATATCACGGATATCAAACGCATGCATAGGCTGACCGTATTCAAGCAGTACATAGTTTGTGATATCAACAATGTTGTTTATCGCTCTCACGCCGCAGGCCTCGAGTCTTTCTCTCATCCACTTGGGTGACGGTCCTATCTTTACATTTCTGACCGCTCTTGCACAATATCTCTTACACTTATCCTTGTCCGATATCTCTACAGAAATAAGCTCATTTATATCTCCACCCTTTTCCTCAAATACAGGCTCGGGAACATTGAACGGCTTTTTAAATGTTGCAGCTGTTTCTCTTGCAAGACCGATTATAGAGAAGCAGTCCGGACGATTTGATGTTATCTCAAACTCAACTACATTCTCGTTAAGTCCGAACAGATCCTTTACATCACTGCCGATCTCCGCATCCTCGGGAAGAACAAGAATACCGTATTCCGGCTCATATCCCAATCTGGAATTCTCTATACCCATCTCATCAGCCGCGCAGATCATTCCGTTTGACATTACGCCGCGCAGCTTACCCTTCTTTATCTTGACTCCGCCGGGCAGCGTTGAGCCGTTAAGCGCAACCGGTACCTTCTGTCCTACCGCAACATTGGGCGCACCGCATACGATCTGTATCGGCTCAGCCTCGCCTACATTTACCATACATACATGCAGGTGATCGCTGTCAGGATGCATCTCGCATGTAAGCACCTCACCTACGACTACCTTGTCGAGCTCTGCGCCGAGGTTTTTTACTCCCTCGACCTTTGATCCGCTCATTGTTATCCTGTCTGCATAT
>CAMNAT010000384.1 GCA_946531785.1 uncultured Oscillospiraceae bacterium | reverse complement strand
GTCTGAGCCTTTCCGAAATGATAGCTGAATACACCGAACATATCAATAAAAGAGATCAGAATATCCGTCACAAGCTCCTGATGCTTTTCATCGGCAATATAGCTTGTAACATCATTGATGTATTCAGAGATATGCTTATCAAGCTCAGACTTGATCCTTGTGTGCGTATCAAGTTCCCTTTCATCGCTTTGACCGGTTAGCCATTCAACTGTCGTATCAAGAGCCTCGGCAATGGACAGGAGTATATAGTTCTTTTTCGGATCAACACCCTTTGATTCATATCTTTGTATTGTGGATTTATTAACTCCCAGCTCATCACCAAGCATCTCCATTGTACAATGAAGCTCTGTTCTGCGTTCCTTTATACGCTCTCCCACCTGCTTTGCTGTGAATATACCTTCCTTCATCGTAGTAAACCTCCATATATGTTTTAGTTGCAAATTAAATGCATCAGTCGGTATAAATCGCTTCTACCTAAAAGCATTATAGCATACATTGTTGCGAAATGCAAGTCGAATTCCGAAAATAATTATAATATTTTAAAAATAAGTTGCAAATGCGCTTGACAAAATATAAAACAAGGTATATAATATGCTCAAAAAGTTGCAAAATGAGCATTTAGGAAAGGAGGCACTGCATATATGACACGCAAAATAGGTATGACAATCGAAGAAGCTGCTGAATATACGGGTATAGGGAGGAACACTATGCGAAAGCTTGTAGAGTGGCATAAGCTGCCTGTGTTAAAGGTCGGTAGGAAGAACATCATACGCACTGAAAGTCTGGAGCAGTTCATCTCGGTAAATCAGGGACGAAACCTGTTGAACCGTGATGAAGTGAAGGGCGTGTAGTGGATAAAGAAAAACAGAAAGCGGCATCAAAAATCAAGGATTTTGACACTAAAAATTTTTTCATGAAAAAGTGACATCAAAAACCTTTAAATATACTGCCACTTTACAGAACGGAGGTGAACACACATATGACAGAGAATGAGAAAAAGATTATACAGGCAAAGCACAGGCTTGAGGAGGCTGAGATGCGAAGCAGAGTCAATGAACGCAAGCAGCGCACCCGCAGGCTGATAGAGCGCGGAGCAATTCTTGAAAAGTATCTTCCACTGACAGCCAAAATGTCAAATGAGGAGCTTCAGGAATATCTTGAAAAATTTAATCCTTGAGAGATGGCAGCCAAAGCTGCCTCTCTCTTTTATCCCGAAGGGCGCACTTACTCACCACCGTAAAGGTGGTGGTACTGCCGCAATCTGCGTCAGCCGTTTGCCCTGCCGGGAGCCCGATAATCACATGAATGTATTTATCGGCACAGCCAAAGCGGATCGTTCGGCTGTGAGCAAAAATCATCCGCAGGATAATTTTTTCGGATAGCCGGAGTACCCGTCTATTTTCTTTTTCAAAAAAGAAACAAAAACATAAGCGCAAGGCGCTAAGGGAGGGATAACAATCGCAAGCTATCATTTTGAAGCAAAGATCATAAGCCGGGGCAGCGGACGCTCCGCTGCCGCAGCTGCCGCATATATATCATGCTCGGAGATATATAACGACTATGACGGAATAACACATGACTACACCCGTAAGCAAGGCTGCTTATACAGTGAGATATTTCTACCGGGATCTGCTCCGGAAGGATGGAAGAACAGAGCGGTACTATGGAACGCAGTAGAGACCGCCGAGAAAACAAAGGACAGCAGACTTGCAAGAGAGCTTGTAACAGCTTTACCGATAGAGCTGTCGCTTGACGAATGGAAGCGGATGCTTCGGACATTCATAGAGGACGAGTGCGTTAGCAAGGGAATGTGCGCAGATGTAAGCATACATGATACGGACGGGCATAATCCTCATGCGCATATATTACTGACCGTCCGACCTCTTGATCCAAAAGGCAAGTGGCAGGCTAAGACACAGAAGGAATACCTATGCCGCCGCAACGATGAGGAAAAGGGCTTTACAGCAGAAGAATTCAAAGCAGCGCAAAACGAGGGATGGGAAAAGCTATATCAGTATTATGCAGATGATAAGAAGGTATATATGACACCCTCCAAGGCTGAAGCGCAAGGATACAAAAGAGTATCCAAATATCCGAAAAGCACTCGATACGGCAGACAAAACCCTGTATATGCCGAATGGAACAGCGACGAGCAAATAGTTAAATGGAGAAAGGCATGGGAGACTATCACGAATAGGACTTTGGAGCAAAAAAACATCCAAGAGCGCGTTGACTGCCGCAGCTTTGCCGCAAGAGGTATTACCGAGCAGCCTACTATACACGAGGGAGTATATGCCCGTGTCATGGCACAGAAGGGCATTTCAGCTGACAGGATCGAACTGAACAAGCAGATAAAACAGGATAACGCACTATTGAAATTATTGAAGGAGCAGGTAAAGAAGCTTACGGCGGCAGTTGAAAACACCGTAGAAAAGCTTGCAAGGGCACTTGAAAGCATACGCAGCAAACTGATAGTTACACAGTATCAACTGTTATATAGCTCAAAGGAGCTGTCCCATGCTAAAATAGGCAAACAGGTGATATCCAATGCTCTCGACAGATACAGAAGCATTTGCGGAAGAATAGAGCAAAAGGAAACGGAGCTTGATCATCTGACCGCTGAAAAGGCTGCCATAGCCCCTATACATATTCTACAGCGCAACAGGCTGACAAACAGCATAACCACACTCACAGAGGATATAGAAGAGCTCAGATCCGAGAAAGCAGCATTACTCAGCCGAAGAAATGGTTGGAAAAAAGGTAATG
>CAMNAT010000383.1 GCA_946531785.1 uncultured Oscillospiraceae bacterium | reverse complement strand
CCTGTCAGGCGCGGCGGCTTTTATGAAGCTCGGACGATTTCCTTTTTTACAGTCTGCATAAAGGGTAAACTGTGATATTATGAGCAGGCTGCCTCCGACATCCGTCAGTGACAAATTCGTTTTACCGGCTTCATCACTGAAAATACGAAGCCCGGACATCTTTTTTATCATCTTATCGGCGGTCTTTTCATCATCTCCGTCACATATCCCCACAAATACCAGAAAGCCGCCGGCTATCGCTCCTGCAACCTCAGAATCTATTGTTACGGAAGCTTCCTTAACCCTCTGTATCAAAAATCGCATAAATATCTCCCTTTTATATATTAGTGCGACGGCACATCTATCTTCTTCCCGTTTTTATAAGATCCCGTCACTTTCGAATCCCTGCTCAGAGCCTCATAATAATTCTTGGCATCAAGCACTACAAAACAGGCAGGCTTACCGGGCTCGATCCCGTAGTGATCCGTAATATGCAGGGTTTTTGCAGCATTTGACGTAATGAATTTATAGCTGTTCATTATATCCTCATATCCCATCATCTGACAGACATGAAGCCCCATAAATACCACATCCCGGAGGCTTCCGTTACCCATCGGATACCAGGGGTCACGGATATCATCATGACCGAAGGACACATTTATCCCTGCCTCCGTCAGCTCCTTAACCCTTGTCACGCCGCGGCGCTTCGGATAGGTGTCGGCTCTTCCCTGCAAATGTGTATTTACCAGCGGATTTGCTACAAAATTAATCCTGCTAAGCTTGAGAAGACGCATAAGCTTGAGGACATATGCATTATTATATGAGTGCATGGCTGTCGTATGGCTTGCAGTCACTTTATCAAACAACCCCAGCTCAAGCGCTCTCGCCGCAACCGTTTCAAGGCCGCGGGAGGCTTCGTCATCTATCTCGTCACAATGCACATCAACAAGCTTATCATTATCTGCCGCGAGCCTTAGCGCGTAATCCAGAGATTCCACGCTATACTCTCTTGTAAATTCATAATGAGGTATAGCGCCGACGGCATCTGCCCCCATCTCTACCGCTTCACGCAAAAGCTCCTTACCGTTAGGAAAGCTTAAAATACCTTCCTGCGGAAAGGCTACGATCTGTATCTCCATGATATCTTTAAGTTCTTCTCTCAGCTCGATCATAGCCTTCATAGCCACAAGCTCCGGATCCGTTACATCTACATGAGTTCTTATGTACTGGATACCGTGTTCGGCATACATACCAACTACTTTTTTTACGCGCTCCCTTATATCCTCACGCGTCAGCTTATCCTTTCTTTTACTCCAGCACTCGATCCCTTCAAACAATGTTCCTGACATATTCCACACTGGATCCCCTGCCGTGAGACATGTGTCAAGATGCACATGTGACTCAATAAACGGCGGAAGCACAAGTCTGTTCCCGAGATCTGTTACATCTTCCCCCTCTAAAGGCGAAAGCTCCCCTACCTGTGTAAATATCCCATTCTCCACTCTTATATCTGCAGGATCAGCTGCATTTTCAATCAAAGCATTTTTAAATAGCATATAACCTCCGATAATTTTACCACTCGTATGTTGAAACATACACTGTTCCCTCAGCTGTCTTCAGCCCCGGGTCATCTATCTTAAGCGACACACTCCTGCCGCCGCTTTCCATTACATTTGCAAAATGATACATAGCTATGCCTATATCGATCTTTTGCACATCTCCGGCCTCTGTGCGATCATATCCGGGATCCTTCTTTTCAAAATTGATCTAAGCCGCCCTAAAGACGTTCAAATCATTGAAGGGCGGCTTTGCTCATTCTACTTATATATTTCGTAGATGAGCGCCATTATAGCTATGATAAGCTGACATAAAGCTATAAGTGTATCAGGCTCTATGGCGTTCACATCCCTGTTTATTCAAGGTGATAATCGTTCCCGTGTTGCTATAGTATCAGTTTTTGATATGAGTAGCAACTTTTTTATTGACCAAATGCTTGGCTAAATCTTGGCTAAAATCTACAAATTGTTAGCTAATTTAGACAAAAACAGCGTCCCCATGTCTTGAAGCAATCACCACTAAGACCATCAACGAACTTTGCGCTATGCTTAACTTTTACGTGGATTAGTAAAATCGAATAAATCGATGACCAAAGAACAATACCTTGTAATAACAATAAAAAAAGACGCGGGTGATTTTTTCCTCATCCCGCATCTTATGAATTATTATTTCCGGTACAATTCAGTGATCACAGAACCGCCCCCTGCCCGATTCAATTATTTCATTTTCGATATCTTTTGCTTTTTTGAATCCCATATTGAAAAGCTCATCGGATGATTCTTTTAGTGCAGCTTTAAACTTTTCAGAAAGTTCTCTATACTTTTCCACTGCCACCGACCTTCCAAACCCTATTTCTTCTGCAGCCCGTATAATCTCCGCCTCGCCTATCTTCCCAATTTCGTACTCTCCGCCTATATTGAATGCCATTTTTCCGGGAACCGAGCTGTAAATTACCGTGCTAAGCATGTCATAAGCCGGTGCCAGCCTCAAAGCTTTAATATCATCACTGTACAGCATTGCGAAATTTTTTACATGACAGTCAGTATTACCGGCAAGCACATTAAATATAACCCTGCTCCAAAGCTCATACATATCCTCTATAGGATTTGAAGAGTAGTTCTTAAGAAGCTCAAACATCTTTTTAAAATACATATCTGAAATATTTTTTTCATACTTATCAGAAGCCGGTATACCCAACGCTTGTCCAAAGTCCTCCTGATGCAAACGCTCAGGGCACA
>CAMNAT010000382.1 GCA_946531785.1 uncultured Oscillospiraceae bacterium | reverse complement strand
TCTGCTATTATATACGGCACATACGGTATGCCTGCAGGGAGCAGCCTGCGTGATGCCTCCGTAGCATACTCCGACATAGTCTCATCGATCCAATCGAGATTGATAGGTGCGCAGTTCTGACCTTTATTCTTTGGCGGGCATGGACCGTTTAACAGCTCCGCTGCATATCTTTTGTCTTTTAATAGTTCTGCGATTTTGTTCATTATACAATTCCTCTCTTTCTGTTATTATGCTGCTATATCGAAATATTCCGGGTTCTCCTCCGGGTTTACCAGCAGCTGATACCGGATCCCTTCATCTGTATCCTTGTGATCCAAAACCTTCATAAGCGTCAGCTTATGAAGCGATGCATAGATTCGTGACGGAGAATAATTCAATGTTGCAATGTACATCTCCGAAGAAAATTTCCGATCCCCGAACGCTTCATATATTTCGGTTATCGTCTTCCTTTGTGTCAGCGTCAGCTCGGATGTGACAGGGGTAAGTTCTCTGTTTATAGCATATTTGCCCTTACCCTGCATTCTGACAAGTCCCAGCTGTTTCGCAAGTGCTATATCATAATTCCACATGTTGACGGTGTAACCCCATCTTTCATAATCTTCTCTTACGATGATACCTTTGGAAAGACAGCGTTGGATGCTTTCACAGGCCCGTCTGTCTGCTTGTGATACTTCTGATCCGATAAGCCCATCCAAAAGGTCATAGACCGCTTTTGAATATTCAGGCTTACAGCCCGGGATCGGGCCGCCCGCTCTACCGGTATGCGGCTCAGTCAGAATATCATTTTCCGAAAGCTCATATCCGTTAAAAAGCATTGGCTGTTCATCGGGATCAGCACGCAAGATATATGTATTGATCCATCCTGATCGACATTCAAGTATCTGAAGTCTTGTAAACTGCCGCAGCATGTTATTAGTGCTGCTTTTAGATATATTAAACAGCTCCATTGCATCTTTCCTCGTAAACGGATCCTTTTGAAATGCTTTATACATTGCGGTAAGCACCGTTTTCTGATTACCTGTGAGCACCGGATCCGAGTGCGTTATTTCGCGGCAAATCCTATATACTCCTCTGCGGATCTTTTTAACAAGCCCCATCTGTATAGCGATTTTCATATCATCTGTCATCCTATCAGATTCTCCGATCAATTCATAATCCTCAGCTGAAATTATGCCTTTTGGAATACAGCGCGACATGACTTCACCGATACGCCGATCCACGGTGTATTCATCATAATTCCGCATTTCTTTAACTGTTTCTATGATCTCGGGCGCATAATCCGGTATCCCTAACGGCGGCAGATCCGTGCTTAAGTGATAAACAGCATACTGTCCTATTTTATCGTTAGTTTTCACAACCACACCGTTTGATCTAAGATAGATTATTATCTTAATTATCTGGCGTGCCGTTATGCCGCATTTTGGTTCAAGCTCATTGGATGTGAAAGAATATACCCCATTATCCATATTCTCAAGAAGTACCGCCGCGACTCGCTTGATCATTTTGCCCTTTCCGTCTGCATATTTACATAGCAGATCACGCACTCGCGCAAGGCTGATCGCGCTTTCATTCATGTCCGGCTCCTCACCCGGCTCTGCCGTAAAAAAACCGTTTTCTGTATCACCTCCTTCTTCCGCTGCTCTTAAGGGAGCCTCATCCGTAAATACCTCCGTCTGTGCCGGCGGATCCGCTGCCGGTGCCAGTGCCGACCGCGCCAGATCACGCTCAGCCTGCCTGCCACGCTCCTCATTCTGTTGTATGCGAAGCCTGCGCTCGTCAACGGCGCGGGATAACAGCTCAAGGAAATACTCCATAAAATATGTGAGGTCGCCCCCGTTTTCCTCTCTCAGGATATTTGCCGTCGCTTCATAGTAGGCATAGCTCCGTTTGGCTATGAGTGCCGACAGGCTTATATCCACGAAAAAGGCATATCCGGCTCTGAGAAGGATCATAACGGAAATGATCCGGCTCAGCCGCTCATTCCCCTCCGGGAACGGGCGAAGGATAAGGATGTATGCCTGAGCGGCGGCCGCCTTGATCAGAGGATGCACATCAGGCATAGCAAGGAATGAACACAGGTCATCAAGCCGCTCTTGTATTACGCAGGCAGGCGGGAATTTAAATGTTTCACCATCGTGTGATATGTAGTCAGCCTCGTCTTCTGCGCGGAACTGCTGACCGCCGTTATCCATGCCGTCTGTGAGGATATATGCAAGTTCACGCATAAATTCTATATCGATCGGTCTGTACAGATTCCCTCCGGCATAATTCCCCGCCTGTCTGTTATTTGTAATAAGCTGCTCCTCAATATCCCGCGGCGGCTGACCGCTTGTGATAAACTCCATCGCCGCCTGCATACTAATCTGAACACCCTCTACATAGCCTGTAAAGAACACCTCTTCAAGCGTTGACACCGAAGGGACACCCATATACGGATCAAAATCAGTATCATTTTCATACATCTCCTCAATGACCTTTTCACTGGCAGCGACCATCCTGTCGGTAGTCACATACCAGTACGGAATACCGTTCGTGCCGTAAAGAGGCAGTATTGTGCTCCGTGACCGCCTTCGGTCAAGCAGCTCACGCCAAAGCGTATCCGGCTGTATGCCGAGCGGTATACGCGTAACCATATCACGCTTTGATGAATACCGTCGATCTAAAGTATTAAAAAGCCGTTCCTTATCCATTTGCATCCTCCTCTCCTTGTTCGCTCATTATATTTGCTCGGTATCTATCCGTTCCGCATCGTCAAGCTTGAACAGTATCGCCTGATGCG
>CAMNAT010000381.1 GCA_946531785.1 uncultured Oscillospiraceae bacterium | reverse complement strand
CTTTCGAATTTCCTTTCTGCGGCAGGATTGATGCTGCTTACGATCCTGCCGGATATCATGCCGGACGCATTCGTGGGAATACTCATATCCGTCGCCGTATATGCTGTGGGCGGCGGTCTGCTCGAGGTCATAATCAACCCTATAATCGAGAGCTGCCCGTCCGACAACAAGGCGGCGGCGATGAGCATACTCCATTCGTTCTATTCATGGGGCTGCGCGGCGGTGATACTTGTATCGACGCTGTTTTTCCGGTTCATAGGTCTGGAGCAGTGGCGGGTCATAACATGGATCTGGTGCATAGTTCCGGTGTTTAATATGCTCGTGTTCCCGTTCGTGCCGTTATCAAAAAGACTAACGGATTCAAAAAAGGGATTGAGCGCAAGAGAGCTGTTCTCTGACCGCAGATTCATCACGGTGCTGCTTATGATGTTCTCCGCCGGAGCGACGGAGATGACCATAAGCCAGTGGGTGAGCGCGTTTGCCGAAACGGGGCTTAAGGTGTCAAAGACGGTGGGCGATCTCGCCGGCGCGTTCTTCTTCGCGGTGCTGTTCGGGCTGTCGAGGACGATATACGGAAAATGGGGCGCGAGGCTCGATCTCTTGCGCTCGATGAGGTACAGCATATTCCTGTGCATTGCCGCGTTCCTGCTAATAGTGCTGGCGCCGTATCCGGTGCTGTCGCTTATCGGCTGCGGCATAAGCGGCTTTGCTGTCGGGATCTTCTGGCCGGGAACGGTGAGCCTTGCGGCAAGGAGCTTTGGTCTTGGCGGAACGCTGATGTTCTCGCTCTTAGCGTTCGCCGGTGATGTGGGCTGCACATCAGGGCCCGCGCTTGCCGGCGCTGTCGCTGCCGCGGCGGGCGATCAGCTCAAGGCGGGCATAGCCGCGGCGGTGATCTTCCCCATAATTATGGCGGTGTGCGCTGCAAGGATGCAAAAGAGCGTGGAAAAATAGGGAATTTACCGGCATAACAATGATCCACGGGTTTGAAAATAAAATACTGAATATATATTGAATTCCTTGTAAGTTTATGCTATAATGTATCTGGTTAAATTATGCAGCGGAGCCCGCTTGCGGGTTCTTGAAGACTGATGATAAGGTGGTATAATACAATGAAAAAGGTTTTGGGAAGGGTACTCATAGTTTTGCCGGCGATAATTTTGCAGATCGCTTGGTATGTTCTTATTATGGGAGTCCTGGATAATCTGCTTGGCGGATATCTGGGCGATATAGTGAGCGTGATATTCACAATTCTTGCTATCATATTTGTAACCGAGCTTGTTGTTAAGCGGGACGAGAGCTCATATAAGCTGCTGTGGGTGATACTGATAGTGGCATTTCCGGTATTCGGCGCGATCCTCTACTTCTTTGTCGGGAACAAGAAGACGGGAAGGGTTCTGAAGAAAAAGCTGGAGGAGTCCATGAAGAGCTTACCCGTCCCGGAGGACAAGGCAAGCAAAAGGTATCTAGAAGATATAAAAAAGGACGATCTGAGGCTCGGTCAGACGCTTGAGCATGTTTCGGAGTCAACGCGATTCCCGGTATATAAGAACGGCACATCAAAGTATTATCCCTTGGGTGAGGATATGTTCGCCGATATGATCGAGGATCTTAAAAAAGCAAAAAGCTACATTTATGTTGAATATTTCATAATCCAGTCGGGCAAGTTCTGGGACACGCTGACGGATATCATGGCAGAGAAGGCGCGCGCAGGAGTGGATGTCAGGGTAATGTATGACGACCTCGGCTGTATCGCCACATATTCTGCTGATGAGCGTGCAGCGCTTGAAAAGAAGGGTATAAAGCTTGTGCCCTTCAATCCGTTCTTTATGATAAAATCGCAGCTCAATAACCGCGACCACAGAAAGATCATGGTCATAGACGGCAAGGTCGCATACAGCGGCGGCGTGAATATTGCAGATGAATACATAAACGAAAAGGTCGTATATGGCAAATGGAAGGATATCGGCTTCCGCATAACGGGAGAGGCGGTGATGAGCTACGCATATATGTTTGTGGAGTTCTGGAACGCCTTCTCAGATGATAAGATAGAGATAACAGATGAGCTTGTTAACCCGGGTGTATCACGGCATATGATGGATAGCGGAAACGGATTCATCCTCCCGTACTATGATTCGCCGATGCGCGAGGAGCATACGAGCAACGAGCTGTTCACGGAGATACTTTCATCAGCGACGGACTATGTATGGTTCTACACACCGTATCTGATCCTTGGCGACGCGCTTTATGACGCGTTCATCCGCGCGGCAAAGAGAGGCGTGGATGTGCGGATCATGATGCCGGGCATCCCCGATAAAAAGATGGTCTACAGGCTGTCAAGAAGCTATTATGACGATCTTTTGAAGGCGGGCGTTAAGGTGGTCGAATATGACCCCGGCTTCGTTCACGCAAAGGCGTTCATAGCCGATGACAAGGTCGCGGGCATAGGAACGGTAAATCTCGATTACAGAAGCCTGTTCCTCCACTTTGAATGCAACGCGATATTCTATAAGGCGGATATCATAGAGGATCTGAAGCGTGATCTTATAGATGCCGAGAAGCAAAGCACTGAAAGATTCATAGGAGATGTGCAGCATAGCGTATTCTATAGATTCGGCAATAAAATCCTGCGTCTCATAGCGCCGTTGTTATAAAAAAGTCCTTATCGGGACGGACATAACAAAATATATCCGGCAGAAATATCTGCCGGATATATTTTTTTGCTGTAATTTATATTATCTCATGACGGTATGGAATATCTTGTGACATGCCGGTGCCGCCTCGTCGATCGGGTACAGCG
>CAMNAT010000380.1 GCA_946531785.1 uncultured Oscillospiraceae bacterium | reverse complement strand
CACCGGCAGACCTGAGGGAGAGAGCAGGTTTACATCGAAGTATCTGGATGCGCCGAGAGCGATCCTGTATCCCTTCGGCTACGGACTCAGCTATACCGAGTTTAAATATACAGACTTGCGCGTTGATGAAAAGGATGATCGTCTGGAGGTGTCCGTAATGCTGAGAAACACCGGCAGCACCGAGGGAACGGAGGTCGCACAGCTGTACATGCAGGATGTTGCGGCAAGCCTTGTCAGGCCGGTAAAGGAGTTAAAGGGTTATCAGCGGATCAACCTGAAGCCCGGAGAAGAGAAAAAGGTGATGTTTTCGCTCAAAAAGCAGGATATGGGCTTTTACGATAACAATGGAAATTATCTGCTTGAGGACGGACTGTTCCGTATATTTGTCGGCGGAAGCTCAGACGACACCTTGATGCAGGAAGTAACCGTTGAGTTCTGAGTTGTCATAAATGGGATGAGGCAAAATGAATTTTGCTGCATCCCATTTTTTTCGCCGTACCGGTGCTTTGGAAAAAATATCATCTAAATAGAAAAGATCATCATATTTAAAATCGGATGGGATAATGGTACAATAAATATATAAACGGCGTCCGTCTGGTTTATACCTTGCTTTTGACGCATATATGAAAACGACTTCAGCGGCAGCTTTACCGCAATACCGAGGACGGTGACAGAACATGATAAAGGATATGAAATTCAGCGCGGAAAAAAACGATATTTCCGTTAAATATATATTGCCGGTAAGATTGATCGACCATGATAAGGCTGAGAATGCAGAGGTGCTTTTAAGGGATCTTCCGTCGCAGGCGATCCGCGGCGGAGAGCCTGCGTGTGCTGTTCTGCACAAGGGCGGGTACATACTGTTTGATTTCGGTGCTGAGCTTTCAGGCGGTGTAATCGTTACGGTGCGGTATCTGATAGATGATGAAAAGATAGAAAGAGCCGCTGCCAATCCGTCGATCAGAGTTGTGTTCGGAGAAAGCGCCGCCGAGGCGATGAGCGCAAGCGGCGAAAAGAATTTCAAAAATGACCACAGCATGCGCGATATCACAAGGGAATACGGCTTCATGTCCACATTCAGGATAGGTCAGACGGGGTTCCGGTTCGCAAGACTGGAATCATGCGATG
Source organism: uncultured Oscillospiraceae bacterium (assembly GCA_946531785.1). Lineage (GTDB taxonomy): Bacteria > Bacillota > Clostridia > UBA1381 > UBA1381 > Ornithomonoglobus. The sequence continues at coordinate 1,674 of CAMNAT010000380.1, read as the reverse complement.
CAAATGTCGAGATACTTTCGGTCAAGGGAGCGTTTGAGTATCGTGACATACCGTATATAGGCGAATTCACCTGCAGCGACAAAAGGCTTGAGGATATCTGGAGCGTCGGCGCTTATACGATCCATCTGAATATGCAGGAGTATTTATGGGACGGCATAAAAAGAGACAGAATGGTCTGGATCGGCGACATGCATCCGGAGGTGCTGTCGATATGCAGTGTGTTCGGCAGCGACGACTGTGTAACAAAAAGCATGGATCTCGTCAGCAGCCTGACACCTTATACCGAATGGATGAACGGACATCTGAGCTACAGCATGTGGTGGATCACGCTGCAGCGCGACTGGTATTATCAGAACGGGGACAGGGCATATCTTGAAAAAAACAAGAGCTATCTTTTTAATCTGCTCAAACGAACGATACTGCTGATAGATGACGAGGGCTGCTTCACATATGAGGGGAATATGTTTGTGGACTGGAGCTCAAACCAAACGCCGTATGCAGAGACCGGAGTGATCGCGACCGTAGCTCTCGCGCTCAGAAACGGCGCAGAGCTTGCCAGGCTCCTTGGAAATGATGCTCTTGCCGAAAGGTGTATAAACGCCTATAGCAGGATAGACAGGAGCCGTCTGAGCTATGACGGAAATAAGCAGGTAGCGGCGCTTGTGGCTATTTCTGGGCTTGTGCCGGCTGATGAGATCAATGAACGCATCCTGTCAAAGACTCCTCTTGAGGGTCTTTCCACCTTTATCGGCGGCTATGTTCTGCAGGCGAGAGCTGAGGCGGGAGATATAGACGGCGCGCTTGAGGTCATCCGGAAATATTGGGGCGCTATGCTTGATTTCGGCGCAACGACCTTCTGGGAGGATTTCGACCTTGCATGGACGGAGAACGCTGCTCCGATAGATGCGCTCGTTCCGGAAGGAAAAAAGGATATCCACGGAGATCACGGCAGGTTCTGTTACAAGCAGTTCAGGCACAGTCTTTGTCACGGTTGGGCGAGCGGGCCTACATGGTTTTTGTCAAGATATGTGCTCGGAGTAAGGATAATTGAGCCGGGCTGCAAAAAGCTGTTGATAAAACCATACCTTTCAGACCTTGAATATGTAAAGGGAAAATATCCTACGCCTTATGGCGCGGTGACGATCGAACATATAAAGGACAAGTCGGGTAACATAAAAACGCTTGTGGACGCACCTAAGGAGACGGAAATAGTGATCTGCAGCGCGTGATAATTGCCTCAAACATTAAACATAAAATACGTGTTAATTTTGTCTACCAAATAAGTAAAAAAAGTCGTCTTGTAATTATAATTCACAAATGTTATAATTTAAATGGCAATATATTTGTTAAATTTGATGGTGTCTGTGAGTCCGTACAGTCATAAATGTATTGCGGCAGGTAGGATACTTTTCCGATATTAACAACTGCATAAAAGAATAGTTCGGATCATAAAAACGAGTTAAGGTGAAAGGAGAAATTCATATGAAACTACGTAAGATCACAAGCCTGATTACTACTGCCGCAATAGCAGTGTCGGCTGCGGCGATGATATCCATGCCTTCGGCTTTTGCCGCTACGGACGAGGAAACACTCACCTTCAACGAGGACTTTGAAGGCATGCCGGTATCAAATACAAACAGTGCCGATTCACAAAAGGCTACAATAGATACTTTG
>CAMNAT010000379.1 GCA_946531785.1 uncultured Oscillospiraceae bacterium | reverse complement strand
TAAACTATTGTATCGAGCAGGGCTGGCAGATAAACAAGATCCTGTGTGATGAGGACTGGAGCGGCGCAGACCGGAACAGACCGGGCTTCAGGGAGCTTCTTAAGGATTGCGAGGAGCGTAAGATAGACATTGTGCTATGCAAGACGCAGTCACGGTTTTCAAGGGATATGGAGATCGTGGAGAAGTACATACACGGGAAATTCCTTGAATGGGATATACGCTTTGTGAGCATCGTTGACCATGCCGATACAAATGTTGCCGGAAACAAGAAGGCGCGGCAGATCAACGGACTTATAAACGAATGGTATCTTGAGGATCTTTCTGATAACATAAAGCGCACTCTGCATCACAAAAAGGTCAAGGGTGAATTCTGCTGTCCGTATGCGCCGTATGGCTATAAGCTCGACCCGGAGGATAAGCACAGATTTGTGATCGACCCGCCTGCGGCGGAGGTAGTGCGCAGCATATTTGAGATGTACAAGAGCGGCATGGGCTATATCAGAATAGCGAAGGCTCTGAATGAAAAACGGATACCGCCCCCGTCTGAGTACAAGAAGCTGCAGGGGTCAAGCTACAAAAACCCAAGGGCTGAGAATGAGTATAAGCAGCTGTGGCGTGACAGCGGTGTATATTACATACTGCGTCAGGAAACATATACGGGCGCTGTCGTTCAGGGAAAGACGAAAAACATTTCCTATAAGAACAAAAAGCGTGTAAAGCTGCCGAGGGAAGAATGGATAGTTGTTCCCGATATGCACGAGGCTATAATCGACAAGAAGCTCTGGGATGAGGTGCAGCGGATGATCGAAAGCCGTCGGGATGGTCGCGACAAGCAGTTTTCAGCGCCGGAGGGAGCAGAGATAAATCCCTTGCGCGGAATGGTCTACTGCGCAGAATGCGGAGCCGGAATGTGGCGAATGAGCTATCAATGCGCTGACAGGCGATACAAGTATTACCGCTGCCGTACTGTGAAAAACAGCAAGGGCGTGTGTGATAATGTAAGCAGCGTAAGACAGGCAGACATTGAGGCTTCTATTCTCGAAGAGCTGAAAAAGCTTATCGACAGCTTTTATGAGCCGGAGCGTATAAAGCTCAGCAAACGCCAGAAGCCGCAAAACAGACTGACTGCGGCAGAGGAGGAGAAAAAGCAGCTCGAAAGACAGGAGAGTAGGATCAAGCGCGATTCTGTTCAGCTTTACAGGGATAAGCTCAACGGACTCATCAGTGATGAGCAGTTCGTTATGCTCAACACTGCATTCAACGAGGAGCTTCAGGGCTGCCGGGTGCGGGCAGCGCTGCTTGAAGATGAGATCAAAGGTCTTAAAGTGATCCGCGGCAGCGAAAAAACGCGGGCGGAGATACTTGAACGGTATAAGAATATCGATAAGCTGACCTTTGAGCTTATGAGCGAGCTTGTGGAAGGAATATACATCGGTAAGCTTGATCCGGAAAAAAATGAGCGAAAAATGGAAATAAAATGGAGATTTTAAAGCGTATCTTCACCGCCCATGTCCGGCATCGAGCACTACCTTAAACGAATTATGGCGGGAAAAGGCGGGCGCGATCCCGTTTTGTGAGATCATCGCCGCCAGGATCCCCGCAAATAAAAAAAGGAGGAAAAATAATGAAAAGCTTATACGCCGTTTTATCATAATACATCACCTGCAAAAGTAAAGGTATATTATGATATTTCATATCCTCCGTTTATATGCATTGTCCGATGGATTTTCAGTCAAGCGTGAAGTCGTCCGCGGTGAACTCTGTTTTCAGCCGCCGCTTTTTGTGCACCGTCTTTTTGAATATATCATACTCGAATTTTCCGCAGTCGGGCTCTGTGATGCCGACTGTTTTCTGACGCAGTGTGCAGCGCATCTCGTCATCTGTGCGCCTTTCTGCGTGGACACACAGTCCGCAGACACGGTTTATGTTATCGCTGTATATCAAATTGACACCCTCTTCCTGCATTTTTCGCCTTTATTATGGCTATTTTAACATAATTATATCAAAAGGTAAAGAACTTTTTAATTTTTTCTTGATTTTTCTAGGGTATTGGTTTATAATATAGACTGAAAATTTATTTTTTGAAAGGAACTGACTTTAAGATGGAAAAGAAGGAAATGCTCTACGAGGGAAAGGCAAAAAAGGTTTACAGAACTGATGATGAAAACCTTTACATCGTTGACTACAAGGATGATGCCACCGCTTTCAATGGTAAAAAGAAGGGCACGATCGCAGGCAAGGGCGTTATAAATAACAGAATGTCCAACTACCTCATGTCGCTCATGGAGAAGGAGGGCATCCCGACTCATTTTGTAGAGGAGCTTTCTGACAGAGAGACTGTTGTTAAGAAGGTCACGATAGTACCGCTTGAGGTGATTATCAGAAACATAGCAGCGGGCAGCTTTTCAAAGCGCTTCGGCGTTGAGGAGGGCAAGTCGCTCAACAATGCAACTCTCGAATATTGCTTAAAGGACGACGCGCTTGACGATCCGATGATAAATGATTATCAGATCACAGCGATCGGCGCGGCAACAAAGGAGGATCTTGACACTATTGCGGATCTGACCTTCAAGGTAAACGATTTCCTCAAGGCATACTTCTTAAAGCTTAATATAGAATTAGTAGACTTCAAGATCGAGTTCGGCAAGACTCCGGACGGAAAGATCATACTTGCAGATGAGATATCACCTGATACCTGTCGTCTGTGGGATGCGACCACACACGCAAAGCTCGATAAGGACAGATTCCGCAGAGACCTCGGCGATGTAGAAGAGGCTTACATCGAAGTAGCGAAGCGCATGGG
>CAMNAT010000378.1 GCA_946531785.1 uncultured Oscillospiraceae bacterium | reverse complement strand
GTGGAATGTGGCCAGTGCCTTGAGTTCCTGCAGCGTCATTTCCGGCTTTTCCTTTAAAAGCCTGTGCAGGATATTGAATATCCTGTCTCTGCCCACCGGATCAAGTCCGGCCGCGGGCTCGTCAAGTATCAGTATCTCAGGCTCTGCTGCGAGCACTCCCGCGATAGCCGCAAGCCGCTTTTCGCCGCCGGAAAGTTCAAACGGAGCGAGCTGTAAAAGCTTACTGCTAAGCCCGACCTCGCTTGCCGCGCAGTTTACGCGCTCTTTTAAAGCACTGCCTGTAAGCCCTTGGTTTTTCGGAGCAAACGCGATATCCTCATATACGGTATCTGCAAAGAGCTGATATTCGGGATATTGAAAAACGATCCCCGTCTTTTTCTCAGATATACCGTTTATTGTTCCCTTATCCGGCTTTATTATCCAGGCGATGAGCTCGGCAAGTGTGGTTTTTCCGCTTCCCGTTTTGCCTATGATAGCTGTGATAGCCCCGTGTCTGATGCTTACAGATATATCCGAAAGTGCAGATGTTTTTTTATTTCCCGCAGAATAGGAGTAGCTGACATTTTTTAATTCTATCATTTCGATCCTCCCGTATATCCCGACACTGCTTTTGCAAGCTCCTGTGCAGTAAGGGGAACTGTCCCGAGATCATAGCCGTTATCGCGCAGTCTGAGAGCAAGGGCGGCGCATTCCAGCAGCTTAAGTCCGGACGAGCTTATCAGAGCTGCGTCTGAAAAGATCCCGCGGGGGGCTCCGTCAGCTTTTATCGTGCCGTTATCCATGATAATGACACGGTCAGCCTCGGCTGCCTCGTCCATATGATGTGTTATCCATATAATAGTCGTACCGTACTTATTGTTAAGTTCATGCACACAGTCAAGTATCCGTCTTCGAGCCTCGGGATCAAGCATCGATGTGCATTCGTCAAACACCATGTATTCCGGGCGCATGGCAAGGATACCGGCGATTGCGGTGAGCTGCTTCTGCCCTCCGGAAAGCTCGTTTATGCTTCTGCGGCGCAGCCGCTCTATGCCGACTGCGCGGAGCGCAAATGCGATCCGTTCCTCGGTCTCGTCCTCTGTAAGCCCCAGATTCTCCGGAGCAAATGCCGTATCGTCCTCAACGATCGAGGCAACCGCCTGTGAATCCGGGTTCTGGAACACTATCCCGACGCGTTCGCGTATGGCAAATAAGGCGGAGCTGTCAGATGTGTCCATCCCGTCTATTTCCACATTGCCGCGCTCGGGTATGAGCAGGGCATTGAGATGCCGCGCCAATGTGGATTTTCCGGATCCGTTTCGTCCCAGGATCGCAATGAATCCGCCTTTTTCTATATCAAGATCAATATTATCAAGTACCGCTCTGCCTTCATAGCTACGGCAAAGCCCTGTGATTTTTATCATAGTAAAAACCTCCGTCACCGATTATACCACAAAAATTCCCCGAATGCAATAAATACATACGGGGAACAGGAATTTTGTAAAAAAACCTTGAAATAAGGGAGGCAGGGTAGTATAATGTATGAGGTCATGAATGGCGTCTGTACAGCAGCTTTGTATAAAGACCGCCTGCGAGCATGATAACGGATATGGCAAGCATTGATAATGATGCAGCCGGTATCGCTGCTCCGAAGGATATGATAAATAATATAAATGCTATGATAAAATATGTACACGGTTCCATAATAAATACTTCCTTTCATCCTGAGTCAAACATTTGTTCCGAACGGATGTTCCGAACGCCTGTTCGTTAAATTGATTATAACACTGAATTCAAAGGATGTCAAGAGGATTTTTTGAAATTGTTTTTTATTGTACCATAAACGGCATGTAAAGGAGAAAAATTAGCAATGTGGATAGCTTTAGCGGGGGCATATGGAGTAATTAAGGGTGTTCGTGATGTGATAAAAAAGGTCGCATTAAAAAAGAGCAGCACTATAGAGGTATTGTTTTTCTATACGCTGCTCAGCTTTGTGTTCGTTCTTCCGTGGACGGGAGAGGCTGTTTCGATCTTCGGCAATGGGAATGCCGGATATCTTTTCCTGATCGCTGTCAAATCCTTTGTCATATATATTGCATGGATATGCTCATTTAACGCGATAGAGCATCTGCCGATCGGATTCTACGGGCTTATGGATATGTCAAGGGTCGTCATAACCTCCGTGCTCAGCCTTATAATTCTCGGTGAGACCATGACCTTTGACAAGGCTATAGGCATGGTGCTTGTCCTGAACGGTTTGCTTTTGGTGAATATGTCAAGGACAGTTCAGGGCGGAGGTGGAGAGGGGATACCTCTCAGATATGTCCTTTTGGTTTTTGTATCGTGCTTTATGAATTCCTGCTCAGAGATCTTCGATAAGTGGTTCATGCGTCCCGAGACCGGGATAACCACCGGACAGTTGCAGTTCTGGTACATGTTTTTCCTCACGGGGATGTATTTTATACATATACTCATTAAGCGCATAAAGCTTGACTGGACTATGCTGTGGAAAAACTACTGGATACCCATACTTGCACTGATCTTTGTAATAGGTGACAAGTGCTTGTTTATAGCCAATCAGACCGGTGATGTCATACCGATAACACTTATAAAGCAGTGCTCGGTGCTCATAACTATCCTCGGCGGCAAGATCGTTTTTAAGGAAAAGCATATCCTGTTCAAGCTCCTGTGCGCCGTAGTCATAATCTGCGGAATAATGATCGGAGTTAAATAAGAATTATTTATCGCTGCCCTCAAGATGCTTCAAGGCTGCTACCGCGTCCCAGACGAAGCATTCGTCGCCGACGATATCGAGGAAGCCGTCGCGCAGCA
>CAMNAT010000377.1 GCA_946531785.1 uncultured Oscillospiraceae bacterium | reverse complement strand
GAGCAAGAACTTTGCCTCGGGCTGTTCGCGCGAGGTAATAGAGCGCGGTGCAGAGCTTCTCGGCTGGGATTTAAACGATCTTTGATGGAATACTATCCTTGCGATGAGAAGCTGTGAGGACGAGGTAAATAAGGCGGTGGCGGCAATATGAACATCGCTGCTGTTCAAATGAGTATGACAGAGAATATGGAGGACAATTTCCGCAAGAGTATTAAATATTTGCATACGGCAAAGGAACAGGACGCGGATATTGTGCTATACCCCGAAATACAGCTTTCTCCGTTCTTTCCGCAGTATGAGAGCTTTGACGCGGACAAATTCCTTATAAATTCTGAACATAAGTATTTCAAGGACTTTTGCGCTGCCTGCCGTGACAACGGTATAATGGCATCGCCCAACTTCTACTTTGAAGATAACGGGAAAAAATACGATATGAGTTTCTTAATAGGAAATGACGGAAATGTTATAGGAAGTCAGAAGATGGTGCATATTGCACATGCAGAGAAGTTTTACGAGCAGAGCTATTATACGCCCTCTGAGGAAGGGTTTAATGTATTTGACACTCCACACGGTCAAATTGCAATCATAATCTACTATGACCGCCATTATCCGGAAAGCATACGCGCGGCTGCGCTTAAAGGCGCGGATTTGGTGCTGATACCGACGGCTAATATTACAGATGAGCCGCTTGAGATGTTTGAATGGGAGGTGCGGGTACAGTCTTTTCAGAACAGCGTTCCGATTGTTATGTGTAACCGTACAGGCAAGGAGGGCGCTGTCACCTTTTCGGGACAGAGTATTTGGACAGACGCTGAAGGAAATCTCATAAAACGGCTTGGCAGCGGTGAGGAAAGAGGAATAGCCAATATAGATTTATCACAGACAAAGTCCATAAGACAAAGTAAACCGTACACCTCGCTGATAAGGAATGAATATTAAAAATAGAAAATTATAACCTCATCGGCATAGATAACGGATTTATATACACCTGAGGAGCTTGTAGGCAGACAGGTGGTATGCTGTGTGAATTTGCAGCCTATGCACATAGGCTTGGTTAAAAGTGAGGTTCGGATACTTGGCGCGGATACTGAGAACGGCATCGTATTGCTTAACCTTGATAATGCTGTAAGTAACGGAGCAAAGATTTATTGATGTTTAAGGCAGAACAGTATAAATATATACAGGAGAGTAATATGAAGTACGAATGCAGATATGCAGCAGAACATGATATTGATTTGCTGACTAAGCTTGACAAGCACATAACACCTACGGAACTAAGAAACAGTGTCAAATTAAATCGGGTATTGATGATGTGCGATGGTGACCGCGTTATCTGCTGGCTAAGATATAACCTCTTTTGGGACAATACTCCGTTTATGAATATGCTGTATATTATAGATGGTGAAAGAGGGAACGGCTGCGGCAGTGAGCTTGTTGCTTGTTGGGAAAACAGCATGAAAGAGTTGGGATATGACAAGGTGTTGACCTCAACGCAATCGGATGAGAGAGGACAGTTCTTTTACAGAAAAACACGGTTACAAGGATTGCGGATGTTTGCTGCTTCCCGGTGAAACGGCTGAAATCTTGTTTTATAAATCATTAAAATAATTAAACGGAGGTAATACAAATGAGCAAATTAAACGATTTTCTAACAGAGGCAGGGGTATTCTACCTTGCAACGGCAGATGGTAATCAGCCGAAGGTGCGACCGCTTGGAGCGCATTTTGAGATGGACGGTAAGGTACTGTTCGGAATTGGCGATTTCAAAGAGGTTTACAAACAGCTTATCGCCAATCCGCTGACCGAGATTGTCGCGGCGAACAAAGAAGGTAAGTGGCTTAGATATACGGGCAAGGCGGTATTTGGGACTGATGAAAAGTACGCAAAAGCTGCCCTTGACGCAATGCCCGACCTTAAGAATATTTACAACGAAACAACAGGACACAAAATGATGATGTTTCATCTTGAGGACGCGACTGCTGTCATAATCCCGATGATGGGCGAGGGAGAGAAGATAGAGTGCTGAAAATTAAAGAATTGCTGCATGCGACTAAAATGCCGCAGGCTTATTTTCTTGATTAAAAACAGTCATACATTGGCAAAATAATATATTAAGACAGAACACCCATCTTTGTAAATTTCCACAAAATTAAAGAGGGTGGCTATTGACATATTGCAAAATAATAGATATAATATAATGCATGGATAAGATCGAAATTTTTAAAGCGCTATCAAATGAAACACGGCTCAGCATTGTTGAGTGGTTGAAGGAACCCGAGAAAAACTTTCCACCGCAAGGAGGGCATTTTGATGATGTGGTGGATTTGAAGGGCGGCGTATGTGTTGGAAGCATACGCGACAAAGCGGGGGTATCTCAGTCAACCATATCTCATTATCTTGATATGCTGCAAAAAGCCGGTCTGCTTCTTTCTGAAAGGCGCGGAAAGTGGACATATTACAGACGAAATGAAGATACTCTGGCTGCGTTGTCAGAATATTTCGGACACGAAATTTAATCTGTGGATATATTGGACGGGATGAAAATCCCGTTTAATTTAAGGCATATCATATCGACAAGACGAGATATAAGGACATATAGAAATAAGGAGGAATTAGAATGCATTTTTCGTGTGGGATTGTCAGACCGCCCTATGAGGCGAGGTCATGTTTTTTACAGGTAACTACAGGTTGTTCACATAACAAATGCCGTTTCTGTACGTTTTACAAGGAAGCACCGTTTTCTGTATCTCCGGAGAGCGAGATACGGGAAGATCTTCAGGAGATCAGAGATTCCGGATGGAAGGTAAAGCGA
>CAMNAT010000376.1 GCA_946531785.1 uncultured Oscillospiraceae bacterium | reverse complement strand
GATTTATTGATGGTAAAAAAGACGGTTCACCATTTAAAGGTGTTCGCAAGGAAAAATGATTATAACAGCTTAAGCGAGAAACAGCTGTCTCGCTAATGTTGATTTTGCATTTTGAAAGGGTGTGAAGATGTGAGCTACAAAAACCAAACCGACTTATACTCGGAGGATAACATAAGCAAATATCCTGCAATAGAATTGCTTTGCAAGATGGGTTATCAGTATATATCCCCTGATGAATGTATGACCGAGCGAGGGAACAGATATAATGTGTTACTGAAAAGCATTTTACGGGAGCAGCTTATAAAGCTTAATACATATGAATACGGCGAAAGCAAATATAAATTTACTGCGGAAAATATTGAACGGGCGATAAATGAGCTTGACGAGCCTTTGACAGACGGCTTGATCCGCACAAGTGAAAAGATATATGACGCACTGATGCTTGGGAAAAGCTATCTTGAAAATCTGCCTGACGGCACACAAAAAAGCTTTAATCTGAAATACATTGATTGGGACACACCTGAAAACAATGTATTTCATGTAACAGAGGAATTTGCAGTTGACAGTGTTGATAAACAGCATAATGCAAGACCGGATATAGTTCTGTTTGTGAACGGAATCCCGTTTGGCGTTATTGAGTGCAAAGCGCCTACGGTATCTGAGGATCAGGCTGTCAGCCAGATGATAAGAAATCAGGGAAAAGAATATATCCCTCAGCTTTTTAAATTTGTTCAGATAGTTATGGCAACAAACAAAAATGCAGTTAAATATGCAACCTGCGGAACGGGAAAAAACTTCTGGTGCGTATGGAAGGAGCAGGATAACGAGCTGTGCGGTAAGATGCTTGACTATGCGGTGGTGGACAGAAAAATAACCACACAGGACAGGAATATTGTTTCGCTCTTTATGCCGCAAAGATTATTGAAGCTGACAAAATATTTTATCGTATATGATGCAAACATAAAAAAGCTGTGTCGTTATCAGCAGTTTTTTGCAGTCGAAGAGATCATCAAAACCATCAACACCTTTGACAGCAACGGAAGGCGTAACGGCGGTGTTATCTGGCATACGCAGGGCAGCGGAAAATCGCTCACAATGGTGATGGTGGCTAAGTATATACTTATGGAAATGTCGGGCTGCTCTCCGCGTGTGGTTATCGTGACAGACCGGAAGGAGCTTGACAAACAAATCGCAACGACATTTTCGCATACACGCTTATATCCGGCAAGGGCAACGAGCGGAAAGCATCTGATCGAGCTTATCAACTCAAACAGAGCGGATGTGATAACCTCGATCATCAATAAGTTTAACACCGTCGAAAGCAGCGGACTGAAAAATGATTCGCATAATATTTTTGTTCTTGTGGATGAAAGCCACCGTTCCAATTACGGTGAGCTTGCGTCTAAAATGCGTGTGGTATTTCCAAATGCGTGCTATATCGGTTTTACAGGTACGCCGCTCATGAAATCGGAAAAGAACACCATGAAAAGGTTCGGATCACTGATCCATAAATATACTATAAAGGACGGTGTTGACGATAAGGCTATCGTGCCGCTTATTTATGAAGGAAAGTTTGTCGATCAGACTGTAGATGAAGAAAACATAGATCTTTGGTTTGAGCAGGTAACAAAAAGACTTTCGGAGCCGCAAAAGGTCGATCTTAAAAATAAGTGGAGCAGCATTAAACGGCTCGGTTCGACTGACGCAAGAATACGGCGGATAGCGCTTGATATAAACCAGCATTTTCTGAAAGGCTATAAAAACACGGGCTTCAAAGCTATGCTTGCATGTAATTATAAAAAGGATGCGGTGAGGTATCAGAAATGCTTTGAACAGCTTGGCGATCTTAAAACTGCTGTGGTGATCTCACCGCCGGATATGCGCGAGGGAAGCGAGAATGTTGATGAAAGCACCGATGATCTTGTTGTAGAGTTCTGGAAAAAGATGATGTCGCAGTATGGTAATGCTGACGATTATGAGGATACGATAAAGAATAAGTTCATTGACGGAGAAATCGATATTCTCATTGTATGCAGTAAGCTGCTTACAGGATTTGACGCGCCGTTGACGCAGGTGTTATATATCGACAAGGAATTAAAAGAGCATGGGCTTTTGCAGGCGATAGCAAGGACAAACAGACTTTGCGAGGGCAAGGATTTCGGGCTTATAGTAGATTACAGAGGTTTGATAAAGAAGCTTGATGACGCTTTGGAGGTATATAGCGGATCAGGGCTTGAAGAGTTTGATTCTGAAGATATCAAGGGCGTTGTTACAGATGTAATGCAAAGCATAAGCAAGCTGAGGGAAGAGTATTCCAGACTATGCGATCTGCTTATGCCGTTGAAGAACAAGAAGGACGAAGAAGAAATAGAAGTCTTTCTCGCGGATGATGAGATAAGAGCAAAATTCTATGACGCTCTTTGTGCGTTTGGCAGAGCTTTGAATACTGTTGTAACTACTGAAACTACATATAATGCTATTGATAAAACCGAGCTTGAGAAGTATAAAAAGCAATTTGCGTTTTTTGCAAAGATCAGGAGATGTGTTAAGATAAGATATGCCGATATTATAGATAATGCTGAGTATGAAAAGCAAATGCAGAACTTGCTTGATATGCATATCTCAGTAAGCGGATTGAAGCAGATCACAAATCCGGTCGATATTTTAGATCGGGATGAAATGGAAAAGGAGCTTAAAGAGCTTGGAACTCTTCGCTCTCAGGCGGACGCGATCCTTTCGCACATGACAAAAAGCATAAAGCAAAAGTATGATGAGAACCCTGCATATTACGAATCATTTTCAAAGAGGGTCA
>CAMNAT010000375.1 GCA_946531785.1 uncultured Oscillospiraceae bacterium | reverse complement strand
GCGGCAGGACTTTACCGCGATGCATTCCCAGGTGTTATGGCAAACGCCGAGGCGCGGGATATACTCCTTATAGAGTGCGGCTATAACGACCGCAGCTATTCAACGCGTGATGAGATGAGAACTACCGTTAAGAAAATGATAGATGAGTGCCGCGCGGCGGGCATCATCCCGATACTTGTAACGCCCAATGCTTCACAGCACGACTATAAGCCGTCTGTGGTATGGAGCAGCTACCTTAAGGATGTCGCGATAGATAAGGAATGTCAGCTCATCGACCTTTCAAAGGAAAGCTATGACTTCCTGTATTCGCTGTACGGTGATAACGCGGACGGGGTGGTTACAAAGAACTATAATCTCACCGAGGTCGGCGGTGATACCCTCCATTCATCATATGCCGCGGCGTATAAGTGGGCGGCGATGGTAGCGCAGGGAATGAAGGATCTCGGCTACGGCGATATAGTCAATACTGATTATAAATACACCTTTACCGACACGCTCGGAAATGTGATAACAGCAGAAGTAAAATAAATGAAACAGGGCAGCCGTTGGCTGCCCTGAAATCGTTTTATGTTGTTTTACAGCAGATGTGCTCTGAGCTCCTCGCCGGACTTTGCCGAGAGGTATGCCGGAGCGATATCGAATACGGTCTTTGCACCGCACTGTCCTTCCTTGTTCAGACGGTATGCCGCTCTTGCGTATGCAATGAGCACGCTCGTTGTGAACTCAGGATTTGAGTCGAGCTTTAAGCTGTACTCGATTATGTGATTATTCTCACCGTTCCAGCCGGTCTTGCCGCTGCGGATAACAAAGCCGCCGTGCGGGATGCCGCTGTGGTCGCGGATAAGCTCCTCCTCGGTTATAAATGTAACGGTGGTGTCGTAGTCTGAGAAATAGTTCGGCATCGTCTTGATGTCCTTTTCTATCTGAGCGAGATCAGCGCCCTCCTCGGGAACTACGAAGCACTCTCTTGTGTGCTTCTGACGAGTTGTGAGCTCGGGATTCTCGCCGTTTCTTACCGCCTCAAGTGCCTCGGGAACGGGAACTGTGTACTGCTTTGCATTCTTAACGCCCTTAACGCGTCTGATAGCATCTGAGTGTCCCTGGCTAACGCCCTTGCCCCAGAAGGTGTAGTCGCTGCCGTCAACGAGGATACAGTTTGCATAGAGTCTGTTGAGTGAGAACATGCCCGGATCCCAGCCGACCGAGATTATGCCGATCTTGCCGGATGCCTTTGCAGCCGCGTCAACATTTGCAAAGTGAGTCGGGATGTTTGCGTGTGTGTCGAAGCTGTCAACTACGTTGAAGCTCTTAACGAATTCCGGTGTCTGTACGGGCAGGTCTGTTGCCGAGCCGCCGCAGAGAATGAGCACATCTATTTCGTCCTTGTGTGCTATAGCGTCCTCTGCCTTATATACGGGAACACCCTCCGTCTGTATCTTTACCGATGCGGGATCGCGGCGCGTAAATACTGCCGCAAGCTCCATGTCATCGTTTTGCTTAACCGCGCATTCGATGCCTCTTCCGAGATTTCCGTAACCTAAAATACCTATTCTTATCATTTTATTTCCTCCTCATGTTTTGCTGTACACTTGATAATAAAACATTATCAGGCTATTGCGTATTGTACCATATTTTGCAATCAAATGCAAGTGAAAATTCATAATTAATGAATATTAACGAAAAGTTCATAATATTATATATGTTTCTTTTATTTAAAAACCACTTGAAATCCGTTTGGGTATATGATAAAATATAGAATAGCAAAGAATACTCAAAGGAGAAAAACGATGGCAGTAAGAAGAATTTATGTTGAAAAAAAGCCGGGCTTTGATGTAGAAGCAAAGGATATACTTGCAGATCTGCGCGAAAACCTGAACATGAAGGGACTGCGCGATGTGCGTATAATCAATCGCTATGACATTGACGGCATGACCGATGAGGAGTATCAGAAGGCGCGTTCCTTGATATTCTCAGAGCCGCCCGTTGATAACGCATATGATGAAAGGATAGAGATAGAAGAGGGCAGGGTGTTCGCAGTCGAGTTCCTGCCCGGTCAGTTTGACCAGAGAGCGGCAAGCGCCGAGGAATGCGTTTCGATCCTAACCGCAAAGGAGCGCCCGACCGTGCGCTATGCAAAGGTGTATGTGCTTATCGGTGATATCACCGACGAGGAGTTTGACGAGGTAAAGCCGTATGTCATCAACCCCGTTGAGGCTCGCGAGGCATCGCTTGAAAAGCCTGAGTCGCTTGAAATGAAGGTGGACTATCCCGAGGATGTCAAGGTTGCCGAGGGCTTCAATGATATGGACGAGGATGCCATGCGCGCGTTTCTTGCGCATATGGGCTTTGCGATGGATCTTGATGATCTTAAGTTCTGTCAGAACTATTTCAAGAATGAAGAAAAACGCGACCCGACAGTGACCGAGCTGCGCATGATAGATACATATTGGTCGGATCACTGCCGTCATACAACATTCTCTACCAAGATAAATAATGTTAAGATCGAAAACGGCAAATATGCCGATGTGATCGCTGCCGCGTATGAGGAGTACAAGGCGGCAAAGGCGGAGCTGTATTCGCCGGACAGAAATATCTGTCTTATGAACATGGCGACTATCATTGTAAAGCAGCTCAAGGCAAAGGGCTATTTAAAGGAGATAGACGAGAGCGAGGAGATCAACGCCTGCTCGATAGTTATGCCCGTTGAGGTAGGCGGCAGAACAGAGGACTGGCTCATAATGTTCAAGAACGAGACGCACAACCATCCGACGGAGATAGAGCCCTTCGGCGGTGCTGCTACCTGTCTTGGCGGGGCTAT
>CAMNAT010000374.1 GCA_946531785.1 uncultured Oscillospiraceae bacterium | reverse complement strand
ATCGGAGTTGCGGGCGGACTTACAAACGGCTTTGCTGTCATAATATCGAGATACTTCGGTGCTAAGGACGAAAAGCACCTTGACAGATCAGTCGCGCTTACATATATACTTTCCGGGATCATTGCGGCGATAGTTACGATAATAAGCGTTATCGCCATACATCCGCTGCTTGAAGCGCTCCGTACTCCCCCCGAAATAATCGGTGACACCGAACGCTACCTCAGGATAATACTCATTTTTTCCGTCATCATGGTTGCTTATAACATGTATGCCGGTATGCTCCTCGCGATAGGAAACAGCGTTATCCCGCTTGTGTTCCTTGTAGCTTCGACCTTCCTGAATATAGGGCTTGACTATTTCTTTGTAAAAAGTCTCGGGATGGGGGTCGCGGGTGCGGCGACGGCTACCGTTATCTCGCAGGGCGCGGCGGTATTTTCGTGCTATTTATACGCAATGAAAAAGTGCACGACCATAGTTTTCAAGAGATCGGCCTGCGTATGGGATAAGAGCATGCTGGGAGACCTTATAACCACCGGTATCTCGATGTGTCTTATGTTCTCGATCGTCGCGGTCGGATCTGTCATACTTCAGGGCGCGGTAAACGCAATCGATACCCAGACCATCACAGCTCATACGGCCGCAAGAAAGATAGATGATATCTTTACACTTCCGCTAAGCACCATATCCGTTGCGGCATCCACCTTTGCCAGTCAGAACTACGGTGCGGCAAAAATGGACAGGGTAAAAAAAGGGATAAGATACAGCATATATATGACGACCATATGGAGCGCGATATCTATGCTTGTCCTTGTTTTCTTCCGCACCGCAATGGTAAAAGCCCTTACCGGAACGACAGACCAGAAGGTGCTTGACACCGCTTCGATGTATATAGTCTGGAATGCGGCATTCTTTTCAGTTCTGGGCGCACTGCTTGTTCTACGCGCAAGCCTGCAAAGCGTCGGTAGAAAGGTCGTGCCTGTGCTTGCAAGCATCATTGAGCTTGTTCTGAAGGTGGTCGCCGCCGCTTTTATAACCCAGGTGCTCGGATATTTCGGAATATGCATACTGGAGCCGGTCATATGGATAATATGTACGGTGATAGTTGCAATAGATTATGTACTGTTTCTGCGAAAGGTAAATGAACCCGAGCCGGATGATCGGCTGTAAATCACGGAGGGATACAAATGATAAAAAAATATATAAATGATATAAAACGCGAATTCCGCGGCTACAACGGATCGTCTCTTGCAAAGGATCTCATGGCAGGACTCACCGTTGCGGCGGTCGCTCTCCCCCTCGCCCTCGCCTTCGGCGTGGCATCCGGCGCAGACGCCGCAGCAGGACTGGTCACCGCGATCTTTGCCGGTATCGTTATAGGAATGCTTGGCGGCGCGTCATATCAGATATCAGGTCCTACCGGCGCTATGGCGACCATACTTTTATCCCTGAGCGCCAAATTCGGCATGGCAGAGTCCTCACCGCCGGAGCAATATCGGGTGTTATTATAATAATAGCCGCGCTCTTAAAAGCCGGTAAGCTGGTATCATTTATCCCCCAACCCGTCATTACGGGCTTTACTTCAGGAATTGCCATTATTATCGCGCTCGGTCAGATAGACAACTTTTTCGGCACGCATTCAGAGGGCGCTGACGCGATAGAAAAGATCGCTTCATACGCCCGTCTCGGCTTCACGCCACAGATGTGGGCGGTGATCTTCGGGCTTATTGTAGTCGCTATCATGATAGTATATCCCAAAAAGCTTCAGACGATGATACCGTCATCGCTTGCATCGATCATAATCGTTCTGATCATAAATATGATAATTTTCCCGTCCGGCGGTGGTCCCGCCGAGGTCGGTGAGATACCGGGAGCATTGATAACAAAGGACAGCATTATAACCAACGGGATCGATCTTTCAAACATAAGTCAGCTGATAATGCCGGCTATCTCCATTGCGGCGCTCGGCATGGTCGAATCGCTGCTCTGCGGCGCATCGGCAGGCAAGATGAAGCACGAAAAGCTTGACGCGCAAAGGGAGCTGACGGCTCAGGGCATCGGCAACATCATAATACCGCTGTTCGGAGGCATCCCGGCAACAGCGGCAATAGCAAGAACATCCGTTGCAATTAAATCAGGCGGAAAAACAAGACTTGTCTCCGTTTTTCATTCGATCACGCTTATACTTTCAATGTTCCTCTTGGGCGGCGTTATGAGCAGGATACCTCTGAGTGCTCTGGCGGGCGTTCTGATGGTGACTGCATGGCGCATGAATGAATGGTCTGCAATAAAGCACATATTTAAAAGTAAAATAAAATCATCTATCGGAATGTTTCTGATAACGATGTCGGCAACTGTGATATTTGACCTCACAATAGCAATCGCTGTCGGTATAGTATTCGCAATGCTGATATTTATCATCAACAGCACAAGGCTTCATGTATCGGTCAGCCGCGTTGATCCGGCAAGACTCGAGGGTCGCGGCGTTACGGGCGATCACAGCAAAACGCTTATCGTATACCTTTCCGGCCCGATGTTCTTCGGCACTCAGGAGGTACTGACGCGCGAGCTGATGAAGTCCGGCGAATACGATGCTGTCGTGTTCTCAATGCTCGGCGTGCCAACAATAGACACAAGCGCCATCCTTGAAATGGAGGAGCTTATAGAGGAATTCCGCGAATGCAGCATAAGACCGATGTTCTGCGGAGTCCAGCATCAGGTAATGGAAATGATGCTTCGCGACGGCTTCCTCGATATCGTTGGCGACGAATGCTTCGTATGGGACGCGGTAGCAGCCTTGAAGCATCTTGAGGGCAGCGATAAATAATTCTTA
>CAMNAT010000373.1 GCA_946531785.1 uncultured Oscillospiraceae bacterium | reverse complement strand
GACTTTGCGGCAGAAGTAGCTGCAATGACCGGCAACAAATAATTTGGAACAAAATTGATCCCCCGCATGGATTTCCATGCGGGGGATTTTGCGTCTGGTCATTTTTGGACTATGTAAGGTAAATTTGTGTTTAGCGGAGTATTTGCGGCGGCGCTCAGCCGAGCCGTCCTTTTTTAGAATTGCGTCAGCAATTATCAAAAAGGAAGGGGGACCGCTGCCGAAGGCAGTGGTGGAAGGTTTGCTAAGCACAAATTTATTTTTCGATTCACAGCCGGTAAAACTTCTTGATAAATTTCACAAAAACCACTGTACAAACTTCAAAAAATATGTTAAAATAAATATATATGTATTATGTACGGAATTGCTTTTAATGAAAGGAGATATGCAAAACATGAAATTGAAAAAACTATTAAGCGGTATCTCGGCTCTTGCGGTGGCGGCATCCGCATTCGCGGGGCTTGCAGTGACTGCGAACGCTGATAATACAGTCATATTACCGACGGTCACCTATGATGAAAGTGACGCAGCGGCTAAGTTTAAGGCAGGTGCGAGATTTGCAACGAGCGTTACAGACAGCCCCGAAAATGTAGTAAATACTACCAAGTGCGAGTATATGACAGGCAGCGGATCCTCCAACGGTTACGGCTACTATACTCCGCTGACTGATGCGCAGGCGGCGGGAAAAACTCTTGTTTTTGAGTTTGATACATACTTTAACGGAAGAGTTTGTAATCTCAGCCTGAGCGCGGGCGGTTCAAGAGCGGCAACGACAGAGGGCAGAGCCTTGACCTTCAGCTATAATGCGGACGATAATACGGTAAAAATAGGTAATAGCACTACTTTTGGTAATGTAACGACTGTAGGCAATGCTAAAACATGGCTGCATATAGTAGCAACTGTAGATAACACCGCAAAATCAACTAAGCTACAGGTATTTAATATGACAGCAAACGGAAATTATTCGGCAGCTACGCCCAATTATACAGCAAGTGTACCGTTTTCCGATGCAACATTGGCTGCTGTAAAGGGCTTTGATTTCTTTGCTCCAAACACTGTAGGCATTTATATAGATAATATAAAGATCTCTGAGTATGTTCCTTCGGATGAAATCGTGGGAATAGATAAAGTTTCGATCACAGGCGCGGACAGCATGACCTTTGGTGCTGATCCCGATACGGCGGCATCAAACCCGTATAGTGTAGTAATAACAGGAACTGACGGTACAACCATAACAGAGAACAATATAAGCTCAAAGGTAAACGATTTCAATGTTGCGTGGGATATAGACGGTTTTAAGACTTCAAACGATACAGACGGACAGTACTGTGACAGCTATGGCGCATTTGCGACAAATAATGCGGCGCAGGTAGGCACAAGCTTTGAGCTACGCAATGTGCCGATGAACTTCTATGGTAAAATGACCGCAACGATTACATACAACGGCAGCACTTATACGGCTGAAAAGTATGTTGTTGCACTCGGCAACAAGTCAATGGCAAACGGTCAGATACTTCCGGAGGCGGGATATCCGTCAGATTTTGATGATTATAATGAATCGTTGTTAGACTATAATTTGCTGCTTGACACATACGCAAACTCAACAGATAAAATAGTAGGCGGATGGGCTATGGCTGGCTCGGATCCCGGTTCTGCGGTAATAATGAAAGAAGGTACAAACAAGTTTGTAAGAATTACAGCAAACCAACTCAAAAAGTCGCATGTTCTTACAAATCCTATCTCTGCTCCCGCAACACAGGTGATATTTGAGCAGGATGTTCGTTTCAATGCAACCGGCGGTGTTATAACGTTGACATCGGGTTATCCGTTCTGGAGCAGCAGCAGATATACAAATCCTGTAACATTGAACTATGACGGAACGACAATAAAACTGAACAACACAGCTATCACAAAGGATGATGCAAGCGTTAGCGTATCATCCGGCACATGGTACAAGATAGTTCTTTCGGCTGATAAGACAAACGAGACATGCTATGTAAAGGTATATGACAGCAACGGAAGCTTTGTAGGCGGTACTGATAATATCACTTGGCTTGAAACAAGCAATCCGACATATTATTCTGTAGGTATGGGCAACTCTAATACCGGCACAATAGACTTCGATAACTACAGCGCGTACTATCCTACAGCGGACACAAGCAAATACACGCTCACCGCGTCACAGGACACACTTTCTATCCCGAACGGTGATACGGCTGACCTCGAAGCGTCGTTAAAGACCTCAGACGGCTATGACATAACCGGTGCCGCTGCATGGACAGTGCTTGAGGACGATATGAAGGACGGCGTTATCGTTACTCCCGATGACACCGACTCACACAAGGCAAAGGTAACGCTTGCGAGCGGAGCGGAAGCCGGAACGGCAACCGTTCAGGTAAATATCGGCGGATATACAAAGACTGTTGAGCTGAATATAACAAGCTCGGCTGAGAGCATAAAGTTCACAAAGTCAAACACAAGCGTTTCGATCCCGCTCAATGATACGCCCATAACTGCGGAGTATGCTGCGGCAGTTGTTGACGGCAGCGGAAATGAAGTAAGCGGCAGAACAGTGACATTTGCAGTATACGACAAGAACAACACAAACGCATACACATTGCCGGCAGGAATAAGCTTTGCAAACGGCATTCTTACTGTAACAAAGGCTGCTCCGGCGGTGACATTTACTATAAGAGCGACAGGAAAGAACTCAAACGGCGAGGACATCTCAAAGAGCGTAAAAGTAACTGTTCATGGCTTATCCTTCGACTTCGGCGCAGGGGACGATGCTGCGCTTGCAGAAGGTTATACAGCGGTATCTGCCGATACCTCA
>CAMNAT010000372.1 GCA_946531785.1 uncultured Oscillospiraceae bacterium | reverse complement strand
CTTCATCGCAGTACGGGATTCAGCGTGATGATCTGGGCGTGGATGTAAACGACAGAGAGGCAAAGCTCTTTGCCTCACAGGGACAGCAGAGGACAGCCGCTCTCAGCATGAAGATAGCGCAGGGGGATCATATCAAAAAGATCCGCGGCGAATATCCGGTTCTGCTGCTCGATGATATCATGAGCGAGCTGGACATCAACCGCAGGATGTATCTTTCA
Organism: uncultured Oscillospiraceae bacterium; assembly: GCA_946531785.1. Classification (GTDB taxonomy): domain Bacteria; phylum Bacillota; class Clostridia; order UBA1381; family UBA1381; genus Ornithomonoglobus. Next base: position 2,623 of record CAMNAT010000372.1, on the reverse strand, counting down.
GAGCGTATACGCGACAAGCAGGTGCTCATCACCTCGACCGATACAGATCTTATAGATAAAACGACTGATACTAAGCTGTTCCATATTGATGATGGGAGAATAATATAATGTATCTCAGGATAAGCAATGACTGCGTTGTGCCGAAGGATGAGATAATCGGCATATTCGATCTTGATAATACCACTGTTTCGAGACAGGGGAGATCCTTTCTGCCGCGCGCAGAAAAGGACGGGTGTGTGGTATATACATCCGACGAGCTGCCGCGCTCATATGTGGTGACGGTGCGAAATGGTGAGCTTTTGGTATATCTGTCCTCGCACTCGTCAAGAGTTTTGCAGAACAGGGCAAGATCAAAGGAATTACTTGCATAAAGAAAAAGCGGCGCTGCCGCTTTTTGTTATGTGAATTGCAATATTACCTTGACCAACAGCACCGCGGCACACGCCGCGACTGCAACGAAGAGCAGGCTTTTGTTTCTGAATGCGAACAGCGCGCCGACCGCAGTTCCGGCGATTCCGGAGATAAGATCGCCTGTAGAATAGAATATCGCCGGGAATGTCATGCAGCCGAGGACTGCATAGGGCATATAGTATAGCAGTGATACTATGAACCGGTTATGTATCTTTTTGCGGAATATGAGAAGCGGCAGCGTGCGTACCAGATATGTAACTCCTGCCATTATTATGAGGTAGATGAAAAATTTATTTATATCCATTTACTCCACCTCCTTGGGGAATAATACCGCGCCCAATGCCGAGGCGACTACCGCGGCGATTATCACCGTAAAGCCCGATGATATTATATTTGACAGCGGCGTGTAGAATATTGTGCAGCTTATCGCGGCGGCAACGAGGATAACAAATACTATCTTCATATCCTTCTTTGCCGGCGGGATGATGATAGCTAAGAACATTCCGTATATCGCTATACCCAATGAGTCCGCTATTATATCAGGCAGGATGTTGCCGACAGACGCGCCTAAAAGTGTTCCGAGCGTCCAACCGATCACGGGTGTAATGATAAGTCCCGCCATATAATTCCGCCCTACTGACTCATTTTTGCCGGTGGCAACGGCAAATATCTCGTCTGTGATACCGAAGCCTATGGCAAGGCGGGCGGGCGTTGTCATCGTTTCATCCGATTTCTGCGATACCGCGATAGACATCAGCGAATACCTCAGGTTGATGATAAACTGTGCAAGCGCCATTTCAAAAAATCCGCCGGAGGCTGCCATTATGCCGAGCCCGGCAAACTGCCCCGCGCTTGTGAGATTCAAAAGCGATATGAGCGTAGCCTGCCATACCGTAAGCCCTGCTGATACCGCCATCAGCCCGAAGGTGAAGCTCACCGACAGATAGCCGAGCGCGATCGGAATCCCATCCCGTATTCCTCTTTTAAATTCCATATAAAATTCATCCTAAACATTCAATTTTTACCGTATCTATGATACCACCGACAGTCTCTTTTGTCAAGAGTGAAAAAATTGTGTAAGACTGGCGGAAAACCACGGAAATTTCCCGTTTTTCGTTGACATTTATGCGCTTTTATGGTATAATAAATATGTATGATTTATCAGTATTTATCAGAAAATATAATTGAAAAGGAAGTAAATAAATGAACGAAAATATACCTGTAGAGACAACCTATGACGAAAACCAAATACAGGTGCTTGAGGGACTTGAAGCGGTAAGAAAAAGACCAGGCATGTATATCGGCTCGGTGTCTATTTCCGGTCTGCATCATCTTGTGTATGAGATAGTCGATAACTCCATTGACGAGGCTCTGGCAGGCTACTGTGACCTTATAAAGGTTGACATAAATCCTGACGGAACAGTGACTGTTGCTGATAACGGACGAGGTATCCCTGTCGGCATACATCCGACCGAGGGCATCCCGACTGTACAGGTCGTGCTCACTATCCTTCATGCCGGCGGTAAGTTCGGCGGCGGCGGATACAAGGTATCCGGCGGTCTGCACGGCGTCGGCTCGTCCGTTGTTAACGCGCTTTCCGAGCATCTTGAGGTAGAGGTATCAGACGGTCAGCATGTATACTTCCAGAGCTATGAGCGCGGCAAGCCGACATGCGATCTGAAGGTCATAGATGATACCGACAAGACGGGAACAAAGATAACCTTCCTGCCGGATTCTGAGATATTTGAAACTCTTGATTTTGACTATGAGGTGCTTTTGAAGCGTCTCAGGGAGCAGGCATTCCTTAACAAGGGCGTCCGCATAATCTTCAGCGACAGACGCCATGAGGAGGTACGCACCGAGGAGCTTTATGCCGAGGGCGGAATAAAGGAATTCGTAAGCTATATAAATGACGGCAGAGAAGCTATCCATGACGAGATAGTGTATTTCGAGGCAAAGAAGGGCGACGACATGGAGGTCGAGGTCGCGATGCAGTACACGACCTCATACAGCGAGACACTTTTGAGCTTTGCGAACAACATCCATACCGTAGACGGCGGTATGCATGAGACGGGCTTTAAATCCGGACTTACAAGAGTGCTCAATGATTATGCGAGAAAGTATAAGCTCTTAAAGGAAAAGGACGATAACCTTTCCGGCGAGGACACCAGAGAGGGACTTACGGCGATCATCAGCGTAAAGGTCGCGGAGG
>CAMNAT010000371.1 GCA_946531785.1 uncultured Oscillospiraceae bacterium | reverse complement strand
GAAGAAGTTCGCTGTTTCAAGATCAAGACCGTCAGTCGCAAATACCGAGAAGTATTCCTTATCGGTCGATGCCCTGTCAAAGCTGTTGAGTCTCACATGCAGCTTGAAATCACCGGCAAGCTCCTGATATGTAAAGGTCTTTTCGAGATTGCCTTTACCTGCATCACATAATGAGTTTATTGATACCGGCTCACCTTTTTCGTTGATTTCCACCTCACCATTTGCGCTTCTGTAGTTATATGTCTGCCACGCTGCAGGCTCAGTCTTATGTACCCTTTCATTGAACTCAGGCTTGCTGTCGGCAATATACTCATATGTATATGTATTATTACCGTCAACCGATGCAGTTATCACTGCTTCTTCCGCATTCTCCGCCCTGTATCCGTCAAAGAACGCCGGCGCTGCATTAAGTGTATCACCGATCCGCAAAGTCTTTGTGTCAAAGCCCAGAACATCATTGCCGGACTTGTAGATAACACTTACAGGAACTGTCTCAGCCCGTTCAAGCACCTCGAGCACTATACCCTGCTGCGGCTCTACGGCTACCGATATATCCTTACCGTTGCCGTCATATATCTTACCTGAGATAAGATCCTTTGCCTTTGTCACGCCTGTTGTATCGGCATAATATGTCTCGCCCTTCTGTCCGACAGCATCATCGGTCTTGGAGTCATTTATACCGCAAATATATTTACCGTATTTTACTTCCTCATATCCATTGAAGCGCTTATGTGTATATGGCTTACCGCCGTCTGTAAGATGTGTATAGTCCTGCCACTCATATATTCCGCCCTGATGAGATGAGCGCGTCTCAGATGTCCTGTCCTGCACACCGTCTGAGAAGTGGATGCGGGTATAGTCGTTATATTCAAAATCCGCGCGGCGGAAATTAAAGGTTATGTATGCCTTGTCGCCCTTGTTTTTAAATACGACCTCATGCGCGTCCGCATCGAACCAAGCGAAGTCCTCATGCTCATCCTCCATCGGGAGATACGATATTTTTCCTTCCGATGTCAGCTTTTCGACCTCTTTATAGTATTTCAATATATTCTGGGCATCACACAGATTTGTGTAAATATGCGGTGACTTTGTTACCTCAAAATCTGATCTTATCGTGTTATTATAGCCCATATCGTGCTCAATATACAGCTGCAGATATCTTAACGCTGTCGGTGAGCCAAGCTCTACCGCCGTAAAGCCCGCGATAGGATATGAGATATGCATCCCGTATCCATCCTTTCGCGAGGATGACCAGCACTCAGATTGAATTGTAGGTGTACCGTCATTTTTCACAGCCGGATAGAAGAAGTATTTGCTTGCCTCATATGCGTTATATGCCTGATCGGCAAATACCTTTTTTGCCTCGTCACTTAAATACGGGCTGCACTCGGCATATTCGTTTGTGATCTTTATAAGCAATGTGCCGTAATCACCTGACCAGCCGCCATGCGAAGCGCCGCCCTCAAGCCCTAAGGTATTCTTGTCCGAGAACCACTTTTCACCATCAGCCATCTCGCCGTACTTATATTTTACCATATCGAGATACTGCTTATCGTCCTCTGGCTTATAGGCGGAATTGACCTTATCGTTATAAAGAAGGCTTACACACAGATTTGCGTTGTGAGCAAATCCGAAATCCTGATTTGCAGTACCCGCTCGATTTGTCGGAGCATAGAAGTCGCCGACTCCTCTTGACGGATTCGCCATCCTGTCACGAAGCCTGCCGAACATGTCCACATAGAAATCACGGCGTGTTCTGTTGTTTGCACCTGTGAGATCTCCGTCAAATATAGCATCCAGATGCGCAGCATAATCCGCCTTAACTTCTGCATTATCACAGCTCGTTACATAGTTGTTGAGCATTATAAACGACTCGATCATTGCGTCTGCGCCGAGCGACATGAGCGGCCAGAAGTCGCCGGTAAGACGCTCGCCCGTTCCGTCAAGCGATGCTCCGAGCCATTTACCCTTATCCTCACCTGAGGAGTAATAGCACCAGCCGCCCTTGCTGTCCTGTGCGCGCTCAAAGAAATCAAGCAGCGCAAAATATCTGTCAAGTATTTCCGGGTTATTATGCTTATCTCCCGAAAAATCAAATATATACGCATTAGCGAGAACCATCAGGCATGACATAGGTGACCAGTTCTGATGAAGGATAGCACTCTGTGCATAACGGCGCGATACCGCATCGCCCTCACCCGTCATATCTGCATTTACGATCGGCGTATTCCGTATAACCGCGCCGTCAAAATACGCGTTTGTCTCTGTCTTTTTCTTTTCCCATTCCTCACCGTATGCCTGCCATGTGAGTATCTTATCGGTCATATCAGATACTTCCTTCCGGAGATACTCATATGCAGTCATGTCATAGCCGGAAACATCCGTCTTATGCACCTCGGGCTCCTTGCCTGTGCCGACAAACTCATCATCCGGTACAAAGAACGGCTCAGTGGATGAATATATATCATACATATACATAGAAGGCTGAGTTACCGGCTTATATGTAGATGTTCCATAAGAATCCATCTTTCCTTTATGGTAGATAGAAAGAGTTACCTTTCCATCAGCGCCGACCATGCCCTCCGGCAGCTTATATGTAGCATAATAGTATCTGCCGTAATATGCCGGACCTTCCTCATACATGCCGTTATAGAGCTCTGCAAACTCCCTGCCGCTGAACGCGTCAAGCACACTCGTGTCTCCGTCTGCACCGTACATCAGGAGATCTCCGCGCCCATACTGTGAGCCGGATGTGCGCAGCGTTATATATGTTATCTGCCCCGGCGCAGCATCAAGTGTGAACTGGATCATGCCATCCTCGCCCTCGGGCGGTACAGGCATCTGACGATAGCTC
>CAMNAT010000370.1 GCA_946531785.1 uncultured Oscillospiraceae bacterium | reverse complement strand
CGGAGTCCGTTTTTATGTACATCAAAACCCAAACAACAGCTTCACTATACCCACTAACGGCTTGGGAACTCTTTTTACCACTATTTTCATACTACATTACTCCTTTCAGAATTTGAACAGACACAGATATCCGAAGCCTGCGATCAATGCGAGCTCAACGACCGCCAGCACCTGAAGCGGACAGATAAGCCCCGTCACTGCACCTGTTGTGAATGCGATAAGAATAAGACCTATCATCTTAACAGCACTCGGCGCACATATCTTTACCACAAACGACCACTCCTTTGGTTTTCGTCTTGGCTTATAATATGCCACAGAAACCATTTTTGTTAATCTGTTTTGAATAATAAATTTCTAATGACACAAAATACTTTTGAGGTGAAATATAATGATCAAGAAAAAAGGCAGGCAAACAGTGGAATTTACTGATCCGGTATATATCCTGTCACACGCCGCCATCGGCGGTAAAAAGGAAGGCGAGGGCCCGCTCAAGGACGATTTTGACATGATCGTGTCTGATGACAAAATGGGTCAGAAAACATGGGAGCTTGCGGAAAGCTCATTTTTGCGTACCGCGGTTGAGCATGCGATAAAAAGCGCAAAGCTGACAACCGCAGATATCGACTATGTGCTGGCGGGAGACCTGCAAAACCAATGTGCCGCAACGCACTATGCTATCCGTGATTTCCCTATTCCCTACTTCGGCTTATACGGCGCATGCTCTACAATGTGTGAAAGCCTTTCCCTCGGGTCTGTGCTGATCTCATCAGGAGCAGCAAATCGCGTGCTTTGCGCCACATCAAGCCATTACTGCAGCGCAGAAAAACAATACCGCTCCCCATTGGAATACGGCGGTCAGCGGGCGCCGGCAGCGCAATGGACAGTAACCGGCAGCGGTGCGGTCATACTTTCTACAGAACACGCAAAATGCAAAATAACTCATATCACCACAGGAAGAATAGTTGATAAAGGTATAACCGACTCTGCAAATATGGGAGCGGCAATGGCGCCTGCCGCCATGGATACGATCCTTGCGCATTTTAACGATACAGGCAGGACACCTGACTACTACGATCTTATTGTTACCGGCGATCTCGGACGGGTCGGTACGGATATCTTATGCGATCTCATGCTCAGAGAGAAAACAGATATCAATTCCAGACATCGCGACTGCGGTCTGCTTGTATACGACCGCATGAGGCAGGATGTCCATTCCGGCGGGAGCGGCTGCGGCTGCATAGCCTCAGTTTTTTCGGGATATCTTATAAAGGCGATCGAGAACGGTAAATACAACAGAATACTGCTGACAGCAACCGGTGCGCTTATGAATCCACTGACCGTAAGCGAGGGCGAAAGTATTCCCGTAATTGCTCATGCAGTAGCAATAGAAAGGAGCGAAATATGATGTTTTTAAAAGCATTCATAGTAGGCGGAGCGATCTGCATTTTAGGTCAGCTTCTTATAGATAAAACCAATCTTACTCCGGCAAGAATACTGGTGACATTTGTATGCGCCGGAGCTGTTCTTCAGCTTTTCGGTATATATCAGCCGATCATCAGCTTTGCAGGTGCCGGCGCATCCGTACCCCTTTCCGGCTTCGGGGCAACTCTCACCAAAGGAGTTGTAAAAGCAGTGAACGAAAGCGGCTTTGCGGGCATTTTAGGCGGCGGCATAACATCTGCAGCCTTCGGCATATCTGCCGCACTCGTTTTCGGCTTGCTTGCTGCTGCGATCTTCAGTTCAAAGCCGGGACGATAAATAAATCATGGGCGAATCTTGACAAAGGCGGCACATTGTTATAAAATATACTAAACAAATCGAAAGGGTTATTTTTATATGAAAAAGCTGCTTGTACTTGATTCTAATAGTATTATAAACCGTGCATTCTACGGCATCCGCACCCTGAATGCGCCTGACGGTACACCAACAAATGCGATATACGGATTTATAAATATTTTAATGAAGCTTATATCCGACCATGAGCCTGACTATATCCTCGCGGCATTTGACCTGAAGGCACCGACATTCAGGCATAAAATGTACGACCAATACAAAGCTAACCGTACCGGAATGCCGGATGAGCTTGCGGTACAGATGCCGATCATGAAGGATATTCTATCACAGATGAACATTCCCCTGCTTCAGCTTGAGGGCTATGAGGCAGACGATATCATCGGAACGGTATCCCGGATATGCGGCGAAAATGGCATCGAATGCTATATTGCCACAGGCGATCGAGACGATCTGCAGCTTGCAGGCAACGGCACGACAGTTGTGCTCGCGTCAACAAAAATGGGCAGAAGCGTAACGGAGCTTTTTGATGAAGCTGCGGTAAAAGAAAAATATGGTGTAACACCTACAGAGTTTATCGACCTTAAAGCGCTTATGGGTGACAAGTCAGACAATATCCCCGGCGTTTCCGGCATAGGCGAAAAGACCGCGGCAAAGCTCATCGGTCAGTTCTCGACAATAGAAAAGCTGTATGATGATATCGAGCACGCAGAGGTAGGCAACAGGATAAAGGAAAAGCTCAAAGATGAGAAGAATCAGGCGTTTCTCAGCAAAAAGCTTGCCACTATCGACATCAATGTTCCTATTGATATCGATATAGAGGCGGGCAGCTTTGACGCGGGAGCACCAAAATACGATCCGTCACTGTATGCGACGCTTATGCACCTCGGCTTAAAAAGCATCGTTAAAAAGCTGGAGCTGAGCGCGCCTAAGAATACCGGAGCGGCTGAGAACAAGGACTTTTTTTCAGACAAAAAGATCATAATATGCAATTCTGCAGATGAGCTTGCTGACGGATTAAAGACTCTCGGGGATACGATCTCAGTATATTTTGATATAAAGGATAAAATTAA
>CAMNAT010000369.1 GCA_946531785.1 uncultured Oscillospiraceae bacterium | reverse complement strand
AACAAGATAAAACGGCTCAAAGCACGCGGAATGACTGCAATGGTCGGCGACGGCATCAACGATGCCGCGGCATTGGTATCGGCGGATATCGGCATAGCCGTAGGCGCGGGTGCGGATATAGCGATAGACGCTGCTGAGGTAGTGCTGATGAAAAACAGCATGCGTGACGCTGCCGCGGCTATCAGGCTGAGCCGTGCTGTTCTGAGGAATATCCACGAAAACCTTTTCTGGGCGTTTATATATAACATTATCGGCATACCGCTTGCGGCAGGTGTCTGGATACCGATATTCGGCTGGCAGCTGAGTCCGATGTTCGGAGCGGCGGCAATGAGCCTTTCGAGCTTTTGTGTAGTTACAAACGCGCTGAGACTGAATCTGAAGGATATATACAGCTCAAAGCGTGATAAAAAAATAAAGCATAACATAAATAACAAAGAGGAGGAAAGAGTTATGGAAAAGACTATGAAAATAAAGGGAATGATGTGCGGTCACTGCGAGGCGGCTGTAAAAAAGGCTCTGGAGGCGATCGATACGGTTTCGGAGGCTGATGTTTCGCATGAGAACGGGACTGCAATCGTAAAGCTCACGGCGGACACGCCTGATGATGTGCTCAGAGCCGCGGTAGAAGCCAAGGATTATGAAGTTATGGGAATTGAATAAAAAAATGCTTTGCGGCGCGGATTTTTTTATATCTGTGCCGCTATATTTTTTTAGTATATTTTGTTGACTTAAACCGGTTTTGGTGTTATAATTGTTCTATATGTAGTTTTTACGAAAGGAGATGAAGATGTGCTATTCATAGCTTTTCTTATACTGTTCCCGTTCCTTACGGCGGCAGTATTGACGGCAACTAAGAACAACACATTCAGAAAAGTGGTCGTATCCGTCAGCGGCGGTATGATCATCGTGGCGGCAATAGCCTTTGCGGTGAGGTATTTCGGTGACGAATACGCGGAAGGAACACAGTTTTTGCATGATTCTCTGTTTACTCAGATGATCAACTATGTCATGATAGGTATTGAGGTATTCCTCATGCTCGTGGTGGTATCGATGAGTATAAAGCATAAGAAATATCATGCGGCAATACTGTCGGTAATAGGTACAGTGGCGATGATGTGGCTCGAGCTTTCGGGCAGAGCTGCGGAGTCGGGCTATAATGTTTACTGTGACAAGCTCACGGTCATTATGACGCTCATAATCGCTGTTGTCGGATCGTTTATATGTATATATGCGGTGGGGTATATGCATGACTATCACAACCATCACAAGGAATACCAGGACAGGAGGACATTCTTCTTCCCGATGCTTTTTGTATTCCTCGGTGCGATGATCGGACTTGTTACATCCGCAAATCTCATCTGGATATACTTCTATTGGGAGATCACCAGTATCTCGTCGTTCCTGCTTATCGGCTATACAAAGACGGAAGAGGCGACAAATAACTCATTCCGCGCACTGTGGATGAACCTTCTGGGCGGTCTCGGCTTTGCGGGTGCGATCATATATGCGTCTATCGTGCTTGATACATCGAATCTGCAGGTGCTTGTAAGCCATGACAAGGCTGCGGTGCTGATCCCTGTCATCCTGCTCGCGTTTGCGGCAATGACAAAATCCGCGCTGCTCCCGTTCTCAAAGTGGCTCCTCGGCGCGATGGTAGCGCCTACACCTACATCTGCGCTTTTGCATAGCGCAACGATGGTCAAGGCGGGCGTATATCTGCTCATAAGGCTTGCGCCGGTAATGAGCGAGACCCTTGCGGGAAACATGGTAGCTCTTGTGGGAGGCTTTACCTTCCTTATAGCAAGTATGCTTGCGATCACCGTGAGCGACGGAAAGAAGGTGCTTGCGTACTCCACGATATCAAACCTTGGACTTATCGCAGCATGTGCCGGAGTCGGCACGACTGAAACGGTCTGGGCTGCTGTTCTGCTTGTAATGTTCCATGCTGTATCAAAATCGATGCTTTTCCAGACGGTCGGCTCGATCGAGAACGCTACCGGCAGCCGCGATATAGAGGATATGCACGGTCTTGTTATGAGTGCGCCGTTTTTCTCGTTCATAATGATAGTCGGTATCGCAGGAATGTTCCTTGCACCGTTCGGGATGCTCATATCAAAATGGGCGGCGTTAAAGGCGTTTATTGATGCGGATAATATTATCCTCATACTGTTTATCGCATTCGGCAGCGCAACGACGATGCTCTATTGGACAAAGTGGCTCACAAAGATACTGGTATGTAAGGCTCATTCGCATCAGGTACAGCATAATACGCCGGTCTATGTGTGGGTATCGCTCATAGCTCATGCTATCATGATGATATGTCTGTGCGTGTCGCTGCCGCTCCTGTCTATATATGCGGTAGAGCCGCTGCTTCTGCAGATATATAACATTGCGCAGGTACAGGTGCTCGCTCCCGAGGATCTTGTAATAATGGTAATAATGCTCATAATGATATTCATCATTCCTGTTATGGCACGCGTTTTCACGAGCCGTATAAAAACGAGACCGAATATAGAGTATATGTCGGGTGTAAACCAGGGCGATGACCGCCATTTTGAGGATTCGTTCGGCAACTCAAAGAACATGTATCTTTCAGCGTGGTATCTTGAGGATTACTTCGGTGAAAAGAAGATATGGAAGCCGGCGGCTGCTGTTGCGGTCGTGCTGCTTGTGGCATTTATAGGAATAGCGTTCGGAACGGTATTCGGAAATATAGGAGGTGTTTTGTAATGTTATATTCTGTAATAGGTATACTTGCTTTCATCATCCTTGCTCCGTTTGTCGGCGGTCTGCTCTCGGGGCTTGACCGTAAGATCACGGCTCGTATGCAGGGCAGGATAGGCCCTCCGGTGCTGCAGCCGTTCTA
>CAMNAT010000368.1 GCA_946531785.1 uncultured Oscillospiraceae bacterium | reverse complement strand
GAGGATAAGAAGCTTATGCTTTCAAAGATAAGCGTAGTTATCGACGAATACATAGCAGAATATCACCTTGATGCTATCGCTTTGCGCTGCTGGAATGAGATGGAGACATATTTAAGGGTTTGCCCGTGTGTACTTCTGAGCGAATTAAATGACAGAGGTATAACCGCCTCATGCGAGATAGATATGTGTTCAGCGATAACAATGCGCGCATTGTCGCTTGCAACTCAGGGGGCAGCGGCATGCCTTGACTGGAACAATAACTATGGAGATGATCCGAATAAGGTGATACTGTTTCATTGCGGTTCGACTGCGCAGTCCCTTATGAAGGAGAAGGGAACTCTAACATCGCATAAGATGTTTGACAAGACCGATCCGGGCAGTGGTTGGGGAACGAACGAGGGAAGGATAGCGTCATTCCCGATGACATTTTCAAACTGCAAGACGGAGGACGGAAAGATAACTATTTACTTCAGTGAGGGTGAGTTCACTGATGACGAGATAGAAAAGGACTTCTTCGGCTGCGGCGGCGTCGCAAAAATTGACGGGCTTCAGGATAAGCTGTTGAGACTTGCAAGAGGCGGCTTTAAGCATCATACAACAGTTGCAAACGGTCATGTTAAGAATATACTTGAAGAAGCCTTCAAATACTATCTCGGATATGATGTTGTAAGCATAGAGGGCTGAGTTATGTATATAGGCGGACTGGATGTGGGTACGACCGGCTGCAAGCTGACGGTTTGTGACGATAATGGCGAGTATATATATAACTCATATAAGGAGTATGAAGCAAGCCGCAGCGGCGGTGAGCATGAGATAGACGCGGAGCGGATATTTGACGCGGTATGTGAGGTAATAAGCGATACGGCAACTAAATATGAGATCAAAGCTATAGGCGTTACGACATTTGGAGAGACCTTTGCGGCTCTTGATGAGAACGATAAAGTGCTGTTGCCGTCAATGCTTTATACTGATCCGCGCGGCGGAAAAGAAACAAGGGAGCTTTGTGAAAGGCTTGGAGAGCAGACTATCATCAGTATTGCAGGAGTGAAGCCGAACAGTATGTATAGTTTGCCTAAAATAATGTGGATCAAAAAGTATAAGCCGGAGGTATATAAAAACATACACCGTATTATGCTTATGGAGGACTACATTGTATATATGCTTACGGGAACGGCTCAGATAGATTATTCCTTAGCTGCAAGGACTATGGGGTTCGATATACGAAAAAAGTGCTGGAGCAGCGAGATATTTGAAGCGGCAGGGATAAATACTAAAGTGATGTCTGAGCCTGTAAGAACCGGCACGCTTGCGGGTGAGATAAAGCCGGAGCTTTCAAAGCGAATTGGTATAGACTATGAAATACAGATAGTGAGCGGTTGTCATGATCAGGTGGCTGCATGCATAGGTTCCGGAGTGTTCGCGCCAGGTGAGGCGGTAGACGGAACAGGAACAGTGGAGTGTATTACGCCTGTGTTTGACAGGATACCTGACCAGCCGGAGTTTTATGATAATGGTTATTGCGCTGTACCGTATTTGTTTGACGGAACATATGTATGTTATGCATTCTCGTTTACAGGAGGGGCAGCTGTGAAGTGGTTCCGCGATAACTTCGGCGGGGAACTGTCATATAAAGAGCTTGATGACAACGCAGGGCAAGAGCCGACCGGCATACTCGTAATGCCGCATTTTGCCGGAGCTGCAACGCCGTATATGGACAGCGGCTCAAAAGCAGCGGTCATCGGACTCACTCTTGAACACACCGTGAGTGACATATACAAAGCGGTCATGGAAGGTGTGACATACGAGATAATGCTCAATATCCGCGAGCTTGAAGAGTTCGGTGTAAATCCGCAAAAGCTGTATGCGACAGGCGGCGGTGCGCGGAGCCGGGTGTGGCTGCAGATAAAAGCAGACATATTAAACCGCCAGATAATCGCGCTGAAAGCAGAGGAGGCCGGTGCCTGCGGCACTTGTATGCTCGCGGCAACGGCTATAGGGATATATAAGGATCTGATATCGGCAAAACAGGCATTTGTAAGAGAGGGTGATACATTCATTCCCAATACAGAAAAAACAGTGCGATATAAACAGTTATATGATGCATACACAAGGATATATAAGCCGATTCGTAAAATCATAAAGGAGACAGAAAATGAATAAATATATAGGTCATCCGCTTCAGCTATGGGGAGTGGAGGAAATGCGCCTTGTGGGCGGCAAGGGTGACGGCATGAGGATACTCAATGTCAGAAATAACGAGGGCTTGCAGTTTGTGATCTCGCTCGACCGCTGTGGAGATATATCAAGATTGTCGTTTAAGGGAGATAATTTTGGGTATTTTTCCCCGTGTGGTTATGTATCTCCGAAATACTATGACAGCAAAGGTAAAGGTTTTCTGAAATCCTTTACTGCAGGCTTTTTCACTACCTGCGGACTTACGGCGGTTGGTTCACCTTGCAGAGATAACGGTGAAGATCTGCCGCTGCATGGAACAATCTCAAATACACCATGCGAAAGTTATTCATATTGGTCGGACTGCGGCGTGATACATATTAAGCTTACTGTGCGTGACGCATCGTTTATTTCGCATAAGCTTCTGCTTGAAAGAGAATATATATGCGGTATACATAAAAATGTTCTCACAATAAAGGACAGTATAACAAATATAGGCTCTGAAGCGGCACCGTTTGAAATGCTGTATCATTGTAATATGGGTTATCCGCTATTATCGGAAAATGCAGTTTTAAAGATACCCTCAACAGAGGTAAAGCCACGGAATTCTCATGCTGCGGATGGGATAGAACACTGTCTTAAGATGGAGCAGCCTCAGTGCGGATACGAGGAAAAATGCTATTATCATACTATGAGCGGAAAAACGAGC
>CAMNAT010000367.1 GCA_946531785.1 uncultured Oscillospiraceae bacterium | reverse complement strand
GGGTAAAGGTTTTGAAATCCTTCGTCTTCGCCATGCCGATGGAAGCGCCGTAAAAGTCTCCGCACCAGATGATGTAGTAGGTGTCCTCCACCTTCACCAGCCGCGGATCGTAGGCGTAGCTTAAATTAACGCTATTCCCTGCCTCATCGACAAAATCTATCTTGTTCTCATCGAACGTCCAATGCACAGCATCCCCGCTTGTGCCGAAATAAATATACGGTACACCGTTCACCTGTTCGCCGCGGAACACTCCGACAAATTTATCCTTATACGGAATAACGGCGCTGTTAAAGATCCTTGCTACACCCTTTACGGGGTTGCGATCAATTATAGGATTTTCCGAATAACGCCACACCGGTGCGTCTTTTATGTCCCCCGGCTTATCCTGCCAGGGGATATTTTTGAGTTCATCTGTCAATAACTTAAATTCTGTCATAGCTGTCTCCTTTCTAAGCTTGGAATAAAATTATTCAGATCGTGCATCCGAGTAAGCCCGGATGCGCATGATGGATGATCTCAGCCAAGCTTAGCCCTTTACGGCGCCTGCTGCGAGTCCTCCGTAAACCTGCTTCTGGAATATGAGGAACAGTATCAGTGCCGGCAGCATGGTTATGATAACACCCGCGCAGATGTAGTTATACTGATTGCCCAACGGACCCGTAAAGCTGTAAAGCGAGGTCGCAACAGTTACAAGCTCCTTCGACTGCAGATAAAGCTTTGCCATATAGTATTCGTTATATGTCCCCACGCCCTTTAAAATAAGCACAGTCATTATAGCCGGCTTCAGAAGCGGCAGGAGGATCTTAAAGAACACTCCGAAGTATGAGCAGCCATCGATTATAGCCGATTCGTCCATTGAGCTTGACAAATTCTCAAAGAACTGAAGGAATATCATTACTGATATGATATCCGAGCCCATCATAACTATCATGTAACCGTATATATGATTTATAAGCCCGAGGTTATACATGATCTCATATACAGATACCTGCATCGCGATACCCGGGATGAGCGACGCGAACATGAACAGATTTTTTATAAGCGCGTTGCCGCGGAACTTGAATCTGTCAAGCACATACGCAAGCATTGATGAGAAAAGGATCGAGCCGGCAAGCACGACCACCAGCACCATTGCAGAGTTTAAAAACGCGGTACCCATATTCGCCTTCAGCCACGCCTCCACAAAGTTGTCAAGATTCAGCCACGACTGCGGCAGAGTCATTACATTCGTGTTGTTATATTCTTCAACGCTTTTGAATGCAGTGATCACACAGCTAACGACCGGAAGCAGGCTCACAAACGACATGACAAGCATTGACGCGTATTTTACAAATATAAACAGATACTTTCTGATATGCATTCCTGCTGTCATTTCGCGGCACCTCTTTTCTTGAATAACGGTTTCTTCGCCGTCCGCTCCTCAGGCAACAGCTTTGCTATTACTATCTTCTGCAGAACGGTCACGATTATGATTATTATCATCAGGACTATCGCCATAGCGGATGCAAGCCCGACCTTTTGCGACTCATGCGCGATACGGTTCATCATTACGAAATAAGTAGCCGTACCGAAGTTACCGCCGGTGATTACAAACGGCGGCTCAAATGCACTGAGCGATCCGGATATCGAAAGGATTATGTTCAGGATAACTACCGATTTTATGCCCGGCAGCATGATAAATCTGAACTTCTGCCAGTCGTTGGCTCCGTCGATCGCAGCCGCCTCATACAGAGTCTTATCGACCGACATCATAGCGCCTAAGAACAGCACCATGTTCTGTCCCATATACCGCCATACCGAGGTCGCAACGAGCGAGAAGTTGTTTATCCGCGTATCCTTGAGCCAATACGGCAGCGATTCAAGATTAAACCCGAACCAGTGCAGCACGGTATCAAGAACGAATCCTCTTGTATAAAAGAATTTGAAAATAAAGCCTATAGCAATTCCGCAGATCAGGTACGGGAAGAACATTATAGCCTTGAAAATGCCTTCACCCTTTACCTTGAACACAAACATCGTTGCGAAATACAATGCAAGAGCAAGCTGAACAAACGAGCCGAGAATATAGTACAGCGTGAGTGTCAGCGCGCCGAAGCACTCGGAGCTTGCGAACACGTCCATATAATTACGCCAGCCGACAAAGGTCCTCGCTCCGATGTACTTCATATCATAGAAGCTGAACTGAATCATCTTGCAGAACGGATAGTAGGTAAAAAGTATCAGCAAAAATATTGGTACGATCAGAAATGTAACGATCACCGCAAGTCTTTTCGCCCTGAGCGTCTGTGTCCACTCCTTGAATGTAAGCTTATGCTTTTTATTCTCCACTTATATCATCTCCTATCTTTCCCTTGGACGCCGTGATAACATCCCTGAGCCCTGTCATATCCTTCGACCAGAAATAAACCCTTGCATAGTCTGCGCCCTCTGCTGCGATCGCGCCGGAAGCTTTGTCCATCTCCACCTTCAGCAGACGACCATCGGCATCATATACCGCGACATAAACATCATATGACTCGCCTTCCGCCCATGTGGATGAATATGTAACGGTATCATTATCCATGCTTATATCGCAAGCATAGAGATCATCGTCATCTATCCACTCTATCGAAAGGATCTTGGCAGTCCGGCTCACATTCGTTCCAAGCTCACCGTCCCATATGCCCCATGTCTTTACATTGGCGTAGGTAACATCGGAGAAGTCATCACCCTGCCATTCCTTCAAAAGTGTTTCATATGTGAAATCAACATAGTATGAGCCGTTTCTCATACCCTTGTTATCGGGAGTGTTATACTGTGTCCAGCCGTTCCATTCACTGTCGCGCAGAACGGGTGCGATACTTGTTTCGGCATCACAAGTATATGTTATCCTGAGTCTGCCGCCCTCTGC
>CAMNAT010000366.1 GCA_946531785.1 uncultured Oscillospiraceae bacterium | reverse complement strand
GCCCTTGATGCCGCGCACGCACTTTGACTCGCACTGCTTCTCCTGCGGGCAGACTCTGCCGCAGACAGCCGGAAGCGCGTTGGTCTCCTTTATCTTCTGATAGGCACCCTCAAAATCGCCGTCCTTTATGAGGCTTATGAACTCCGGTATCTTTACCGAGACCGGACAGCCCTGCATACAGGGCTTGTTCTTGCAGTTAAGGCAGCGCTCCGCCTCGTCACGCGCCATTTCCTCAGTATAGCCCGTGGTTACCTCTAAAAAGTTCTTGTTCCTGACATCCGGTGCCTGCTCCGGCATCGGATTCTTATCCATTCTCATATTAGGCATCTTCCGGCACCTCCTTATTCCGCATTGTTGGTCCTGCCGATACGGCAATGACCTTCCTCGCATGAGCGCTGTTCATAGCTCTTGAACATTCTGCCGCGCTTCATTGCGCTGTCCCAATCTACCTTGTGACCGTCAAAGTCAGGGCCGTCAACACACGCGAACTTTGTCTCGCCGTCAACGATTATACGGCAGCCGCCGCACATGCCCGTACCGTCGATCATAACCGGATTCATGCTCACCATCGTGGGTATGTTATACTTCTCGGTGAGCTGGCACACGAACTTCATCATGATCAGCGGGCCGATCGCGATGACCTCATCAAACTTCTCGCCGGCTTTTATCTCGTTTTCGAGCATATTAGTAACGAAGCCCTGATTGCCGTTGGAGCCGTCGTCCGTCGCTACGATAAGCTTGTTTGCTATCGCGCGGCACTCGTCCTCAAGGATGATGAGATCCTTGTTGCGGAAGCCGGTTATAAGAGTTACATCCGCACCCAGCTCATGCAGCTTCTTTGCCTGCGGGTACGCTATCGCCGTACCCAGACCGCCGCCGATAACAGCCACCTTCTTCTTGCCGTCAAGCGGCGTGGGCTGTCCGAGCGGCCCTGCGAAATCCAGAAGGCTCTCGCCCGCCTCGAGCTTTGAAAGATCCTGTGTTGTCTTGCCGACGATCTGTACAACTATTGTTATCGTTCCCTTTTCGCGGTCATAGTTCTCGATAGTGAACGGTACGCGCTCGCCGTATTCATCTATTCTTAAAATGATGAACTGTCCCGGCTCCGCCTTGCGCGCGATCAGCGGCGCCTCTACCTCCATCAGGAATACTGTGGGGTTGAGCATCTCCTTTTTAATTATCTTATAAGCCATAGTAGTTCTCCCCTTACTTATTATTTTTAACAAACTCAACGACCTTGGCTATTGCCTCGTCGATCGTCACCTCTACAGCCTTCTCCATGGTGCGTTCCTTGTATTCAACGATGCCCTCGCCGATCTTCTTGCCCGCTACTATACGAACAGGGATACCGATGAGATCCGCATCCTTGAACTTTACGCCCGCGCGCTCTGCGCGGTCGTCTATGAGCGTTTCGATACCGGCAGCATTGAGCTTATCATAAATATCCTCAGCCGCCGCGGTCTGTTCCTCGCTCTTGTGGTTTGCCGATATTACGAGCGCTTCATACGGCGCGATCGATACCGGCCAGATTATGCCGTTATCGTCATGCAGCTGCTCTACAGCCGCCGCAAGACAACGCGTTACGCCTATTCCGTAGCAGCCCATGATAACTGTCTGCTGGTTGCTGTTCTCGTCAAGATACTTCAAGCCCAAAGCATCGGAATACTTTGTGCCGAGCTTGAAGATATGTCCTACCTCTATGCCCTGCTCGCTCTTTATCGGCGCGCCGCACTTCGGGCAGGCATCGCCGGTGACTACCACGCGGATATCCGCAACGCAGTCCGGCTCAAAGTCTCTGCCGATATTCACATTCTTATAGTGCATATCCGTCTCATTCGCGCCTACAACGAAGTTCTTCATCATAGCGACCTCTTTGTCCGCATATACGGGTATGCCGAGGTCGATCGGACCTGCAAAGCCGACAGCCGCGCGGGTTATCTCACGCACAACGCCCGGCTCGGCAAGCTCGACATCATCAGTGCAGCCGACGAGGTTCTTTAATTTTACCTCGTTGACATCACGGTCGCCGCGTACCATTGCCGCAACATACTTATCGTCAGCCTTATATATGATCGTCTTTGCGAAATTCGTTGCGTCCACGCCGAGGAAGCTTACAAGCTCCTCTATCGTGTGCGCGTTCGGTGTCTCTATCTTCTCTAACGGCAGATCGCCCGAGATCTGGATGACCTCCTTGGGCACGCACTCGCACTTTTCATAGTTTGCCGCATAGCCGCACGCGTCGCAGTATGCTATGCCGTCCTCGCCGACAGGTGATTTTACCATGAACTCCTGCGAGCCGCTGCCGCCCATCGCGCCTGAATCGGCATCTACTACTGTGAAATCAAGTCCGAGACGGGTGAAGATCCTTGTGTACGCATCATACATCTTCTTATATGACTCGTCCAGACCCTTCTCGTCAAGGTCGAAGCTGTACGCGTCCTTCATGATGAACTCGCGGCTTCTGATTATACCGAAGCGCGGTCTTGCCTCGTCGCGGTACTTTGTCTGTATCTGATACAGCGTCATGGGATATTCCTTATACGACTTTACATTGTCGATGACGCACTGTGTGAACAGCTCCTCATGCGTTGGACCGAGGCAGAAATCACGATCGTTCCTGTCCTTTAGGCGGAACATGCTCGGTCCGAACACCTCCCAGCGTCCCGATGCCTGATATGCCTCAGCCGGCAGAAGTGCGCTCATTATAAGCTCCTGCGCTCCGGCTCTGTCCATCTCCTCGCGGACTATGTCCTGCACCTTGCGGAGCGTGCGCAGTCCGAGCGGCAGATATGAATATACGCCCGCGGCGAGCTTTCTTATAAGCCCTGCGCGGAGCATAAGTCTGTGACTTGCTATTTCAGCCTCAGCCGGCACCTCTCTGAGCGTCGGCAT
>CAMNAT010000365.1 GCA_946531785.1 uncultured Oscillospiraceae bacterium | reverse complement strand
TTCCGGACTTTCTTTGTATAACTCACTACCTGCTGTTTTATGAGCAGATATTGATCGGCTTATAGTAATTTGAAAAAATACCCCCCTACTTATATATAAAGTGAGTTTTTTTCGGTTTTGTCCGGAATTATTTTTGATTTTCACAAAAAAATTTTAATTTTCTTAAAAAACTTGTCCTTTTTCCTTCTTTATCATCAGCTTATCGATAATTTATTATTGTTTTCGATAATTTTCGCATCAGAAAATGTTAAAAGCCTGACCCGACAGCATTGCTGTCGAATCAGGCTTTATTATTCTTAACTTTTTATTTTTGTATAATAACTTGACGGTGCCTATCCCGGCATTCCTATCTATTCGGGTTTCCAAACAAGTCCGATGCCGCTTTTTTACAGCCCCCTGCCTAGTCCTCAATGTGTTTATATACCGCTTAACGTGCAAAAAATCCGCGATCTCATCGGTCATTCTGTTTTTGGGATTCCTCTTCCTGATCCCGAGCCTTGCGGCATGCTTTGCCACCGCTATGCCGGTCTCCGTCAGGGACCTCTCAGCGTCGTAAAGCTGCTCTCGTGCCATTTTAAGCCTCTCTGCCTGTTACTATAATATTCAAAATTCTTTCTCCTGAAAAAAACGGGATCCAAACCGCAGCGGTCCAAATCCCCGTTACTACATTGCAGATCACAAAAAATAATATGCAGCAGCAAGTCCTTCTTTTTCGATCAAATCTCTTGAATTCTCTATTTTCTTGCAAAAGTCATCTATAGTACTTTCGTCACCCGTATATATCCTGATGAGCCCTACTGATTCATCCCGAAGTTTAAGTATAATGGTTTTTAGTTCATGCATTTGCTGTCTGATGACCTTGAGGTCTTGATGTTTATGCATCACATAGAAAAAGCATTCCTGTAGCTCATTACGATAGTAATTATATCTTGCCTCATATGTGCGTGGTGACCGTTTTTCCGCTCGATCCTGGTATTTTTTGATGTCATCCTCTGTTTGAGGTATATCTTCATCCTTTTCAATTCCAAGCTTCAGATCCCGATCAAACATCAATATGCATATAAGCGTATTAATAATCTCGACACGCCAAGCATTAACATTCCCCAAAGCAGGAAAATCAAAAAAAAGCACCTGCTGAGTATCGGAGAGTTCGCCGGAATGACTTATAATATTCTCAAAAATACGCAAATAATAGCGTGCTAACACAACACATGCATCTTTTATGCAGCGCTGACTATGTTCATTGATAGCATAGCATTGGTTACTGAGATTAAATTCATCAACAGACTCATATGCCTTTCGGTAATGTGTGAATATATCTCTGAAATTAGCATATGAGGAGATTGGCAGATATTGGTGATCAGAGTCGTATAAATCAGAAAGGGTATTTATGGTCTCAGCACATTGCGAGATCGTATCGCATACGATAGACCGGCATTTAAAGAAAAAAGATACTATCGGTCACTTATATTCTGCACTGCATAAGCAATACAGCACCGATAAGCGGTATAATGGTCATCTGTTGATGCTCAAGAGTATGAGCTCCTCATCGCCTTTGCTATATAACAGCTTACTGTCATCCCATATTTTCACGGGCGGTGGTATATATCTCAGATGGAATAATAAAGGTATCGCGATCGATCCGGGATATGGTTTTATTGAAAACATGTATAAACACGAGCTTTACATACAGGATATAGATATAGTGATCGTTACACATTTTCATATAGATCATACAGGGGATCTTCCACTTATAGATGACCTTAACAGGAATATAAACGGGCGAGTGCCTGACTTTGACTCTCAGGATGACCTGGAATACTATGGATCCGTATTTAAACCCAAGCATAATATAACCTGGTATGTTGATCGCGACACAAGAAAATATTATATGCAAAATTTCAGCCCCCTGATCAATAATATCAAAACCATAGATCCGTCTGATGATATCCCCCTTGAAGATGGTATTATTATGCATACAATACCTACTGAGCACGTTATGATCAGCCATATAAAAAGAGACGAGCATAACGCTCCTATCCTTGACGAAAAGGGCTCCCCCTCGATCTCTGTATCTCCATCCGACTCCACCTTTGGATTTCGCTTGGAGCTGACGGATGACAAAGAAACAATAAATATCGGTTATTCCTCTGACGCAAAGTATAGCGATACACTCGCTGACGGGTTGAAAGATTGCGAATATTTAATAGCAAATATAAGCGGCATATATAAGACTTTCTCTTGCTTCGTCCAAAACGGGCTCATCTTGGATACTTTGGCTGTGTTCAGCTTCTCAAGAAGATATCGCCTTCATTATTGATAATATCTGAATTCTGGAATGGCACTACCGATTCAAGAATAGATATATGCCGCGAATTGGAAAGGGAGTCAGACGATCACAAGACCAAAGTTCTTCCCGGTGAAATAGGTGTCAATGTTGATTTACATAAGCGTTCTATACGATGCTCAGTTTGCGGAAAATATCACAGCATAAACAGCTGCCGCCGTATTGCATCACCAAACGAGCTAGGGCAATTACAAATAATCTGCGAAAACTGCTGTAATTGATCATAGGCGGAAATCATACTGTTGTGATTTCCGCCATTAGTTCCACTTCTTTGATAATATATTTAACCGATCATACGCGCAAGACAGAATTTGAAGCCCAGTGACGCGTCATTATAAGTTAACCTTCCCGGCTTGGCGTATTCTATCTCACTATCCCCTTATACTCATTCTTGATCTTTGTATAGCTTTCAACATTGCCAATGTCATACCGCTTACCCGGCATTTCAATTCTTGTATGCGATACTATTCTAAAAGAGCCGTATTTGCCTTTTCTTGAGACAAATACGACTCATTATATAGAGGTATTTAATGCTGTGAACTATGTTAATTTACCCGAGCGGGG
>CAMNAT010000364.1 GCA_946531785.1 uncultured Oscillospiraceae bacterium | reverse complement strand
AAGCAGCTCCGTCACCTCTTCCCCCACGCAGTCCGGACGTGTAGCTATACTGATTCCCGCAAACAGTTCATTTTCCAATGCAGCCCTGTACAGGCTCTCAAGCCTGGAAACCGGAGCATAAGTATTTGTAAAGCTCTGAAAATACGCGATAAAGTCCCCGGGGCGACCGTCACTTTTTGCCCGCGCTCCGATTAAGGGAGCGATATCCTCCTTCGTAAGCTTCTGTCCGTCAAACCTTAGGGCATACTCACCGCTTCCGGCGTTGCTGCAAAAAATACACCCTTCCGCTGAGAGCGTTCCGTCCCTGTTGGGACAGGTAAAGCCTGCGTCAAGAGCCACGCGAAAAAGCCTTCGCCCGAAAGCCTCCCTGCAATATTCGGCAAATGAATAATAATACGGGTTTTCTCTGTTATTTAATAATTTCATCCGTTTGACACACTTCCGTTTTACATGCCGGCTTCCTCTAAAAAGTCCACAACCTCCCGGGTATACCGTTCAGGATCCAAAAAAAACGACATCCCGTGTCCGGCGCCCTCAGCTACATAAAGCTTTTTTGGGGTCGGACAAGCCTCGTAAACCTTATAAACCATTTCCGCTCTTACGAAATTATCCTTTGAACCATGTATAAAAAGCATAGGAACCTCTGCCTTTTTCACCTGCTCAATGGCAGTGGCTTCAGTAAATGAATACCCTGCCCTCAGCTTTGAAAAAGCACTTGCCGTATGCAGCAGTGGAAACTCCGGTATATGGAAAAGATACTTCGCCTCATCCGAAAATATATCCCAAACTGAAGTATATCCGCAATCCTCTATTGCCGCCACGACATTTTCCGGAAGCTTCTCACCCACAGTCATCATCACGGTCGCTCCTCCCATGGATACGCCGTGAAGCACAATACGGGCTTTAGGATCTCTTTGCAGGATCAGCTCGATCCACTTAAAGATATCCTTACGGTCAAGCCAGCCCATGCCTATATAATCACCCTCGCTTTTCCCGTGCGCACGCATATCGGGCGTGAGTATATTATAATCACGATCGGCGTATACCATAGCACTTGAATACATCGTACTCCTATCACCCGTATAACCGTGTATAGCGATCACCCAGCGGTGAGAATCATTATTCGCCTTGAAAATATCACCTTCAAGCCGCAGCCCGTCATCAGAGATGACCGATACCGTTTCGAGATTGGCGGTCTTTAGCCACTCCTCCTTTTCCTTTTCCATCCGCTCGTAATTCTCGCGGATAGTACGCTCTGCCTCATCTGCCGTTTCCGGCTCGGGCGCCACATCGGTCTGACCTGCTACGCCTCTTTGTATCGCAAAGCTCACCAGATAATTACCTATCGCTATATCTGCAATGATCAGAGCCGCCGCAACGCATGCGCATATAATGGCGATTATTTTGCCCTTTTTTCTTTTTTTTCTGTTTCCCTCATCCATGATCATATGGCTCCTAAACACAATAACTAAGGAAGCTCTGACAGCACCCGGTGTGTCACTCCTCATATAAAAGATACGGCTTTCTGGCTTCCTTAAAGTGGTTTATATCACTCTGCCAGGATGCTTTGATCTCTTCCGCAGACTTTCCTTCATCCACCATCTTTCTTAATCCGTCAGATCCGCTGAGCCTGTCGATCCAGTACTTGCCTTCCGCATCCGGCTCACCCCAAAAATATTCCTGCCTGCCCGTTTCCTTGTAAGCATTATATGCTCTCACGAGATATCCGACATTTATGCCACTGCTTTTGATCTCGTCGATCGGGATGCCCCGCAGATCCTCACCGTAGCAGGTCTCATCCATAAAGGGAGGTTCAAGCGCGCCGCTCATGCTTTTCGGTGTAAATGTAAATTCAAAGCCTTTCACTCCCTTCAGATAAGGGCTTCCGTATGCCTCAAAGGGAAAATCCGTACCCCTCGCGACCGACATTTGCGTATTTTCAAAAAAGCATGTGGATGCATACAAATACACGGCGCGCATATCCTTGATGTTAGGAGAAGGGTTGCGGATCAGCCTTGTTTCCGTACTGTGAGTATAGTTTTTACAAGGAATTACCGTAAGATTGCAGGAATCCTTGCCGGCAGCAAGCCAGCCTTCCCCATTTATCATTCGCCCGAGCTCACCCCATGTCATACCGTAAACGATGGGTATCGGGAGCTGCCCTACATTCGATTTATACTCCTCCTGCAAAACAGGGCCGTCGACATAAAATCCGTTGGGATTCGGGCGGTCAAGGATGATCACCTCCTTGCCGTTTGCAGCGCAGGCATCCATGAGATAATACATGGAAATGTAATATGTATAATATCTGAGTCCGACATCCTGCATATCTACGACCAGGGTGTCAAATTTATCCATATCCTCCTGTGCCGGCGAGTGTGTATCGTCATCCTTATAAAGAGACAATAACGGCACTCCCGTCTTTTCATCTACGGAATTATCCACACTCGCGCCGGCATCCTCTGTTCCCCTGAATCCGTGCTCCGGACTGAACACTGCCGCTACATTTACATTCCTTGCCAAAAGAGCGTCAAGGATGTGTTCCCCGTATTTTATCTCATTACCGTCGGAATCTGTCCCGAAATGTGTGTCAGCGTTTTCTTTACCGGTCGCAGACGTTTCATCGCCTACGATACCCGTATGGTTTGTAAAAAGCGCAACTCGTTTCCCATCAAACAAATGAAGATATTCATTAAACTGCTCATCACCCGTCATAACCTTTTCGGTCTCTTTTTCGCTATTCTGACTTTGTGTCGCTTCTGTTGTTAAGACCGTATGACTCTCTGTCACCGGAACCGACGGCGAAGCGCAGGCAGCGACAACTGACGCAAGAGGCAGACATGCTATGATCGGTATAAGTTTTTTAAATTTCATCATATTTTCTCCTTATCATCAATTTTTCTGAACCTTGTATATAATTTTACC
>CAMNAT010000363.1 GCA_946531785.1 uncultured Oscillospiraceae bacterium | reverse complement strand
CTGTTTGCGGCGGATAAGCCGTACAGGACGCTGACGGTAGAGGAGCTTGTATCAGGCGGCAATGAGGATGATCCGAAGTTGGATATACCGGCATCATCGCTGGCATATTGTATCTACACCTCCGGCTCGACAGGCAAGCCCAAGGGCGTTATGATAGAGCACGGAAACCTATCTAACTTTGTGAACGCAAATGAGAAAAACGATGAGACAAAATATCTTGTATATCCGGGCGAGGTAATGCTCGGCATAGCGGCAATATCGTTCGATGTCTCCATCATGGAGAGCTTCATCCCGCTCTGCAACGGCATGACGGCTTGCATGGCAAATGATGATGAGATACACAATCCGCTCATGCTGTGCGAGCTGATAGAGAAGAACAATGTAAGGGTAATGTGCGTAACGCCGTCGTTTATTATGAATATTGTGGATATACCTCAGGTAAAGAAGGCATTCAGGAATATGAAGGCGTTTGACCTGGGTGCTGAAGCGTTCCCGGGCGCGCTCTTTGACAAGCTCAACGCGATCTGCCCGGATGCCTGTATAATAAACGGATACGGTCCAACGGAAGCAACGATAAGCTGTATCTCCAAGATCATCACAAGCAGCAGCAATATCACAATAGGCAGACCCGCCGCGAATGTAAAGGCGTATGTTATGGACAAGGCGTGCCACATCATGCCCGCGGGCGTGAGCGGCGAGTTGGTCATCTGCGGCAAGGGCGTCGGACGCGGATATATGAACCTGCCGGAAAAGACGAAGGATGTATTCTTTGAATATAACGGACAGCGGTCATACCGCAGCGGCGACCTTGTGCGATATAATGCCGGGGGCGAGATAGAGTTCTTCGGCAGGCTCGATAATCAAGTCAAGCTGAGAGGTCTCAGGGTCGAGCTTGACGAGATCGAGAATGTGATGAACGAATATGACGGTGTTCTTGTGAGCAAGGTCATAGTAAGGAATAATGGCTCCGAAGATTACCTGGCGGGCTTCTTCACCGCGGAAAAACCGGTGGATATCGGGACGCTTACGGAGTTCATGAAGTCGAAGCTTGCGGCGTACATGGTGCCGGCGGCAATAATGCAGCTTGACGAGATGCCGCTTACCGTAAACGGCAAGATAGATAAGAAGCTGCTTCCGGCAACTGAGGTCACTGCCGCGGCAAGGGAGTACATAGCGCCCGAGACTCCGGTGGAAAAGGAGCTGTGCGAGAAGTTTAAAGAGATCCTGAACCTTGACAGAGTAGGGGCGCTTGATAACTTTTTTGAGATAGGCGGCACATCTCTGAGCGCTACCAAGGTAGTCATGTTTGCGCTCACAAAGGGCTATAACATAGTGTATAAGGATGTGTTCGACAACCCGACACCGCGTGAGCTTGCCGCATTCATCGACGGCGGCACGCGTGTAAATGCCAAAGAAAAGCAGTCCGAGGAATATAATTACACGGATGTTAATAAGGCACTCTCGGAGAACACAATGGAGAATGCCGATGATATAAAACCGCATGAGTTGGGCAACATCGTACTTACCGGCGCGACAGGCTTCCTCGGTATACATGTGCTCAGAGCCTTCCTTGAGGACTATGACGGCAAGGCATACTGCCTGATGCGCAGAGGCACATATGATACCTGTGAGAGGCGTCTGAAGAATATGCTGATGTACTACTTTGACGATCCGTTCGCAAAGCTTTTCGGTACGCGTATATTCTGCATCGAGGGCGACATAACCGATAAGGACAGTCTGGCGGCAATACGGGATACGGATGCGGAAACGGTCATCAACTGCGCAGCGTGCGTGAAGCATTTTGCAAATGATGATATACTGGACAGAGTAAATATCGGCGGCGTGAAGAACCTTATAGATGTATGCGTAGAGACCGGCATGCGGCTTGTCCAGATATCGACAACATCTGTAGCCGGCGAGGGCGGTATTGATGACGCAGAAAGACTCATCCATGAGAACGAGCTGTATTTCGGTCAGAGGTTAGACAACGACTATGTGCGCACAAAGTTTATGGCTGAGCGCGCTGTTCTTGAAGCGAGGGTCAGGAGAGGCCTTGACGGTATGGTCATAAGAGTCGGCAACCTTATGAGCAGGCTCTCCGACGGTGAGTTCCAGATAAACTATATCACCAACAGCTTTATGCGCTCACTGAAGGCGTACAAGAATATAGGTATGTTTCCGATTAACTTACTTGAGGCTCCGGCGGAGTTCTCGCCGATAGACTCGACCGCGGGCGCGATACTTGCGCTTACGGCAAGCGAGAGCAAATTCTGTGTATTCCACGCGTACAACGACCACATAATAAACATGGCGGATGTTATATACGCAATGAAGGAATACGGCTTCGATATAGAGATAGTGAGCGAGAAACGATTTGCAAAGGCGCTCTCGGAGGCGGTAAAGGACGAGAGCATGGCAGACGCGGTTCTTGGACTTGTAGCATATGAATCCGGCAGCGATGATGTTTTGATAGCGATAGGCTCTGATAACCGCTTCACGAAGAATGTGCTGTACCGTCTGGGGTACAAGTGGCCGATAACGGATAATAAGTATCTTGCAAACGCTATAGAGGCACTAGATACCCTGAGTTTCTTTGAATAAAGGGGTATCGGATATGCTTAAACGAAACGAACAACTGATAAAAACCAAGCTGCTGCAGTATCTTCTTCCGTCGATAATGATGACGCTCGCCCTGCAGGCGGGCAATATCGTTGACACTATGCTCGTCGGAAACATACTCGGCACGGAAGCGATGTCCGCAGTTCAGATAGGCGGGACTATAATGCTCATGATACAGATACCGGGCTATATGCTCGGTATCGGCGGCAGCATCGCGGCGGGTAATCTGCTCGGCAAGCGTGACCGTGAAGGCGCGTCAAAGCTGTTTTCGGTCAAAGAATCACCACAGGCGGTCCGGATCTCGTT
>CAMNAT010000362.1 GCA_946531785.1 uncultured Oscillospiraceae bacterium | reverse complement strand
TCGTTGACAGAGTGAAGAAGGTATATGTGCTTGGAGATTCGCTTGTATGTATATACTACAACGGCGGTAATGCTTCTAATAACTATCAGACCGGCTGGGGTCAGGTGCTGCAGAGCTATCTCGCAGATGATTATGAGGTAGTTGATCTCGGCAACTCAGGCGTAATTGCGGAAGGTCTTGCAAGCTCAGCTATCACACAAGTTGCAACAAGCGGTAAGAGTGGCGACATTATGCTTCTTGAGAGCGGCTATAACGACAGGAGCTATACAACAGAGGCAAAGATGAAGGACGCTGTAAGGTCTATGTATGATAAGGCAACAGCAGCCGGTGTGGAGTCCGTTCTCGTAACACCGAATGCATCTGCGCATGACTTTAAGGAAAGCGTTTCATGGTCAGGCTATATGAAGGATGTAGCAAAGGAGAAAAACGCAAAGCTCATAGATCTCTCGGCTCTCAGCTATAAATTCTTTACAAGTGTCGGATATACCGGCAATACCGCGGAACCGTTGGCTACATACAATGTATCAGACAAATTGCATTCAACATATCATGGCGCGCATAAGATGGCTTCAATCGTAGCCGGCGCTATGATAGATGCAGGTCTCGGCGGTGCAGTAGACACAAGCTATAAATACACCTTTAAGGATTCGCTTGGCGTCACCATCACCTGTCAGGCATCGGCATCAAATTAAGTGAGGAGGAATCGGATAATGAAAAGAAATATAACTGCTCTTTTGGTAGCGGCGCTGATGTGTATAGGCACATCGGCACTCGCCGCGGACTATGATGCGGATAACAATGCCGTATCTGTAGATGCCAGCGGTTATCAGACCGTTATCATCACTAAAGATGGCGACACAACCGACAATGGAATAGTTTATGTAAATCAGACCGACAGCGGAACTTTCTCCGAGGCTGCGAGCTTTCTTATCAAGGCTGACCCCGCAGAGGGGAATTATACCGTTACACTCGGCGGCAAGGATGGCGAGGGTGCCAAGTCTTATAAGTTCAGTATCATAAAAGCAGTAGAGCCTGAGCCGCAGGATGAAAAAGCTGATGATGTATATGAGCAGAAAAATGCGGATGGAAGCTATGATATCGGCTTTGGCTGGCATGGCGTGGAAATGTCCGGAATGAAATCAGTGGTTCTTGTATTGGGGGATAAGGCCTATGCACATGAGCTGCCAACGAACTTCACAGATGCTTCAGCAGTTGTCGCCGTAAAAATAACAGGAATTACTGCCGGAAGCTTTAATACGGTAAATAGCGCATATCTCAGTAGCAAGTCTGTTGAAGAGCTTAAAAAAAATTAACAGGAGGGCGAAGGAATGAAAAAGTATTATGATCCGAAAATGAATATTATTGCTTTTGATTCAGATGAAAAGATCGTTACCTCCGGTATAAAGGAGTGGGAGGAAGCGTACGGTGATAACGTCCATACCATTGAATTCATTGCAATGTCACAGATAAGCAATTATGTTAATATGGGCGAGTAAAAGAGAATACGAAATCCGCATTCACGATGTGAATGCGGATTTTGTTACTCAGAACATACGATAAACTCCGACTACCTTGCCGAGTATCTCGACATTGTCGGATATAATCGGCTCCATATAGTCGTTTTCGGGCTGCAGACGGTAGTGCCCGTTTTCTTTGTAGAACGTCTTTACCGTTGCATCCTCGCCGTCAACGAGGGCGGCTACTATGTCACCGTTTGATGCTGTCGGCTGCTTTTCGACTATGATATAATCCCCGTCGAGTATCGCGGCGTTTATCATTGACTCGCCGCTCACACGGAGCATGAATATATCCTTGTTGCCGACATATGACATCGGGATGGGGAAATGCGCCTCTATCTGCTCAACTGCCGTTATTGGCATACCTGCCGCGATCTTTCCGTAAACGGGAACACTTACATAATCCTCATGCCCGTTTACCGAATCATCCTCGCCGTCCGGCACATATCCGGTAACGCGCATGGTGCGGTTTTTTGTCGAATCCTTTTCTATAAATCCCGAAGCCTCGAGCTTATTGAGCCGCGCGTGGACTGTGGCGGGCGATGAAAGCCCTACCTCCGCGCATATCTCGCGGACTGTCGGCGGGAATCCGTTATCCCTGATATAATAATATACAAAATCAAGTATCTGATAATCCTTTTCGGTCAGCTTAGTCATATTTTTCACCTCTTACAAATCAGTATATCATATATTTTTTTCAATGTCAAACATATGTTTGGATTTTTGTGAAAAATTTTTTTATTTATTTTGATAAATTATGCTGCGGTACTTGAAAAATCCGCAAAAATATTATATAATATCCTTTAGCTTTGATTTATTACCAAATACTATAAAAGATTATTATGGGAGATCGGCTATGTGGACAGAAGTGTTTGTTTCTCAGAACAAGGCTAAGACGGACGCTCTTATCGCCATGCTTGAGGAAAATAAAATAATGACAATGCTGAAGGTCTCCGGCGAGGACGATTTTACGGATGGTATAACCTATATCGTGCTGGTGCCGCAGACTGAGCTTGAAACGGCTCAGGATATTATCTTTGATGCCGAGATAAACGCAAATTAAACAGTGGAGGAAGTTGGATATGGAAAACAGGAATATGAGAACGATAGGCGTGCTGACATCCGGCGGCGACGCCCCCGGAATGAATGCGGCCATACGCGCGGTAATAAGAACGGGCGTATATCATGGTGTTAAGGTCTGCGGTGTTAAACGCGGATATAACGGTCTCATAAACGGTGAGATAGAGGAGCTGCGCGCAAGAGATGCGTCCGAGGTACTGCACCGCGGCGGAACGATGCTCATGACGGCACGCTGCCTTGAGTTCAAGACGCCTGAGGGCATAAACAGAGCGC
This sequence comes from uncultured Oscillospiraceae bacterium, assembly GCA_946531785.1. Taxonomy (GTDB): domain Bacteria; phylum Bacillota; class Clostridia; order UBA1381; family UBA1381; genus Ornithomonoglobus. Next base: position 60 of record CAMNAT010000362.1, on the reverse strand, counting down.
TTCATATCGCGCGTGTGTTCGGAATTGACGGAATGATCGTTATCGGTGGTGACGGTTCGT
>CAMNAT010000361.1 GCA_946531785.1 uncultured Oscillospiraceae bacterium | reverse complement strand
TGGCGGATGAAATGCTTACAAGAGAGATATTTACGCCTGAGCATTATGTGTTCTATCAGAAGGACGGCGGGTATCACGATTTCAACGCTGTGCAGGAATATTTATATAATGCGCTGCCGCTGTTCTTTAAGGATAGAAAAGAGGAGCCGGCACAGCCGACTTTTGAGCCGTACACCGCGTCAACAAGCATATCGGATGTTATCAATGACGAAGCCTTTGACGGCTATGGCAGACTGATATTTCCGGTAAACAGTGGCTATTACAGCGGGGATACGCTCGGAGATCTCGCGCTTACATGGTACAATTATATAAATGCCGATAAGACTGTTGAGATCTGCAATTATATGAAGGAAAAGGCGCTGTCGGGAGAAAAGGTATTCTATGATATATACTCCGATGAGGAAAAGGCGGCAGATCCCGCAAAGAGAAATACAGGCTTGTTCGTTTTTAAGGGAGATAAGAACGGTAAATTTGCAATAATAAATGCGGGCGGAGGCTTTTCCTATGTCGGAGCAATGCATGACAGCTTTCCGCACGCGCTGGAGCTTAGCAAAAAGGGCTATAATGCCTTTGCTCTGATCTATCGTCCCGGCTGGGACACCGCTATGGAGGACTTAGCAAGGGCGATAGCGTTTATACATGAGCATGCGGACGAATTAGAGGTCGATACGGCCGATTATTCGCTCTGGGGCGGCAGCGCGGGCGCAAGAATGGCTGCAACGCTCGGCTCTTACACAACGGACCATTACGGTGAGAAAAAGTATCCTCAGCCCGTAGCGGTGATCATGCAGTATACCGGACACAGCGAAGTGACGGGCAACGAGCCGCCGACCTATAACTGCGTCGGAACAAGTGACGGTATCGCGTCATATCAGACTATGCAGAACAGGATAGACCGCATCAAGTCAAACGGAACAGATACAATGATAGAGATATTTAACGGTCTCCCGCACGGATTCGGACTTGGACAGGGAACGATAGCTGAGGGATGGTTAGATAATGCGGTATCATTCTGGGAAAGAAATAAAACAAGGTGAATTTACGAGGAGGTAATATTATGAACACACAAAAGGTAGTATTTATGAACAAGGCACTTGGCACAAGGATCGCGGGACTTTTATATATTCCGTCAGACTTTGATTTAAGTCACGATTATCCGGCAATCGTTGTAACAGGTCCTATGCTTTCCGTAAAGGAGCAAGCGCAGTCGGTTTATGCTAAAAGGCTTACTGAGGCAGGATATGTAACACTCGTATTTGACGGAACATATTTCGGCGAAAGCGAAGGTATGCCGCGCGGACAAGAGCTTCCCGAAGTTAAGGAAAGCGATATTGAAGGCGCTGTAGATTATCTCTGTGGACTTCCGTATGTGGATAATGACCGAATCGGCGGACTTGGAATATGCGGTTCGGGTTCTTATATGTCTGTTGCCGGCGTTAAGGAACCGAGAATTAAAGCGGTTACGGCAATCGTTCCGGCAATATCCGACATTTCCACCTCTGCGATGGCAGGATTCTTTAAGCCCGAGGCGGAGGTCATCGCTGCAAAGGAAGCATACGAAAAGGGAGAGGGCGAAATAGAGTATCTCAACTTTATGCCGAGAGCCTTTGACGAAGGTGCGGCTTATTATTACACTTCACGCGGAACGCATCCGAGATGGTCGAACAGAGTTGTAGCATGGAGCCAGCTTGAGCTTGTGAAATATAATGTGACAAACATTATGAAGGATATGAAAAAACCGTATCTCGTGATTACCGCTGAAAACGCATGGTCAAGAGGTGCGTCCACAGAGGTTTTTAACGCTGTGCCGCACGATAACAAAGAGCTGTGTATTATCCCGGAAGCAAGTCATTTTGATATGTACGATTTAGCACCGTATGTTTCTATGGCATTTGAAAAAATTCTTCCGTTCTTCAATAATAATCTGTAATGAAACAGAAAAAGGAGTATAAGAAAATGAGCAAAAAAGTTTTGATTTTATCGGGCAGTCCACGCAAAGGCGGCAACTCAGATATTCTTTGTGACGAATTTGCAAAAGGAGCAAAGGAAGCAGGTAACGAGGTCGAAAAAATCCGTGTTTCCGAAAAGAAAATCGGATATTGCAGTGCTTGTTATTACTGCGTACAGTCGGGCGGCGTTTGCGCCAAAAAAGACGATATGGCGGAAATTCTGCAAAAAATGATTGACGCTGATGTGATCGTTCTTTCAAGTCCTGTATATTTTTATTCGATTGACGCACAGCTTAAAGCTCTGATCGACAGAACTGTTGCACGCTGGACAGAAGTAAAGAACAAAGAGTTTTATTATATCGCAACCTGCGCAGACAGCGGCAGAGAATCACAGGAAACAACGCTTGCTTGTTTCAGAGGTTATGCAGACTGTGTGGAGGGCGCAAAGGAAATGGGTGTTATCTACGGAACCGGCGTATATAAGATGGGTGAAATAAAAGACACACCGATTATGAAGGAAGCCTATGAAATGGGGCTTTCGGTTAGATAATTCAATAAACAGGAGTTTTTTATCATGAAAAAAGCAATGTCAATTATGCTGTGTATTATGATGATATTCAGCACCTTAACCGCTTGCGCGGCGGGTAACGAAACAAAAGTTGAAACGGCAGGCAAAACACTTGTTCTTACAATCGGCAGTCCCATAATGACGGTGGACGGCATCGAAAAAGAAATCGATCCGGGCAGAGGCACAACGCCCGTTGTCGTAAATGACAGAACGCTTTTACCGGTTCGTGCCATTGTGGAAGAAATCGGCGGAACAGTCACTTGGGAAGGTGAAACGCAAAGCGTATTCTTAAAATACGGTGATACACTTATTACGCTTGCGATTGACTCTACAAAAGCATTCATCGGTGAAGAAGAACAAACACTTGACACTGCACCCACTATTATAGGTGAGCGTACAATGCTACCCATTCGCTTTATA
>CAMNAT010000360.1 GCA_946531785.1 uncultured Oscillospiraceae bacterium | reverse complement strand
AAAGACAAAGGATCAGAGCCCGACCAAGTACGGCGAGGGCGCTGCCTGCACAAACAGCTTCATTTCAGACGGCTGCGAGATCGAGGGTACTGTTATCAACTCCATCCTCTCGCGCGGCGTAAAGGTAGCGAAGGGCGCGGTAGTACAGAACTCCGTTATCATGCAGGACAGCGTGATCGAGGAGAATGTAGAGCTTAACCATGTCGTATTCGACAAGGAAGTCGTTATCACAAAGGGCAGAAAGCTGATAGGTCAGGAGAGCTATCCGCTTGCTATCGCTAAGGGAACCCGTATATAAGTTTAAGAAATACTTAACATCCAAGCCGTTCTTCTATGAACGGCTTGGTAGGGTTATGACCAATATACACAATAACATGTGCCAAATAGCGTGTGTTATGGTAAAAACCAACAGTTTTATCGATTCTGTTTGACAAATTGATTATTTTGGTATAGAATGTTACGAGTCAAAAAATATGCTTTGACAAATGAATAGAAAGGAAGAGAATATGAACGTACTATTTGCAAGCTCGGAATGCGCCCCGTTTGTAAAGACCGGCGGTCTCGGCGATGTTGCAGGCTCACTGCCGCAGGCGTTGAGAGAAAAGAACATCGACGCAAGAGTTATCCTGCCGTTATATAACTGCATTCCGCAGAAGTACAAGGATGAGATGCGCTATATCGACCATATTTATATCGATATCGGCTGGCGCAAGCAGTATTGCGGAGTTTTCGAGCTCAAATACAATAACTGCATATATTATTTTATCGACAACAAGTTCTACTTCAACGGCGACAAGCCCTATGACTATATCCACCTTGACTGTGAGAAGTTCATATTCTTCTCAAAGGCGGTGCTGTCGATACTTCCCACGCTCGGCTTCCGTCCGGACGTGATCCACTGCAACGACTGGCAGACGGGTCCGATACCGGTATTCTTGGATACCTTCCGCGATAACCCGTTCTTCCAGGGCATAAAGACGGTCATCACGATCCATAACCTCAAATTCCAGGGACGCTGGGACTTCAAGGGCATCAAGGATGCTATGGGAATATCCGACTATTACTTCACCCCCGACAAGATGGAGTATTATAAGGATGCTAACCTCTTAAAGGGCGGTATGGTATATGCCGACAAGATATCTACGGTATCGGACACATATGCGCGCGAGATCATGACCCCGTATTACGGCGAGGGACTTGACTCCCTGCTCCGCGCAAGAGAGGGTGACGTTATAGGTATCGTCAACGGTATATCCTATGATGACTGGAATCCGTCAAAGGATGAATATATAGAGAAGAAGTACACCGCAAGGAGCTTCAAGACCGGCAAGGCGGCAAACAAGGCTGCGCTCCAGCGCGAGCTCGGACTGCCGGAGGATCCGGATAAGATGCTCATAGGTATGGTATCGCGCCTAACCGATCAGAAGGGCTTTGACCTCGTTGCATATAAGCTCGAGGAGCTCTGCAACGGCGGCTGCCAGATAGTAGTTCTCGGCACAGGCGACGAGCAGTATGAGAACCTGTTCCGTCACTATGCATGGAAGTACCCCGACCGCTTCTCGGCGCAGATAACATATTCAAACGCGACCTCGCACAAGATCTATGCGGCATGTGACGCGTTTCTGATGCCGTCGGCATTCGAGCCGTGCGGACTTTCGCAGATAATCTCGATGCATTACGGCACGCTCCCGATCGTCCGCGAGACGGGCGGCCTCAAGGACACTGTTATCCCGTACAACAAGTACACCGGCGAGGGCACAGGCTTCTCGTTCGCAAACTATAACGCAGATGAAATGCTCGGCTGCGTATGGCGCGCGATGGATGTGTACTATAATGACCGCGACGCGTGGAACGTAATGGTAAAGCGCGCGATGGGCGAGGACTATTCATGGGATGTATCCGCTGAGAAGTATATAGACATGTACTGCGGCATGACCGGACTTGAAAGACCGGCAAAGCCGGAGCCGAAAAAGCCCGCGAAGAAGCCGGCTGCAAAGAAGGCTGCACCGAAAAAGGCCGCTGCAAAGAAGGCGGAGGCAAAGGCGGATTTCACAGACCGCATAAAGGCGGACTTTGAAAATTCCGAGGGCGCGATAAACGATCTCGGCGAGCATAAGATAAAGGAGGTCCCCGATCCGTATAAGGACGAGGCACCGAAAAAGTCAGCAAAAAAGCCGGCGGCAAAGAAGTCTGCTGCAAAGAAAACGGCAAAGAAGTCTGACAAATAACTGAGTTAATTATCCGCTGCATCATATATGTGGTGCAGCGGAAATATATGTAGTAGGAGAATGAATCAGATATGACGACAGAGAAGAAGACGACAAAGAAGCTTACAAAGGCGCAGGAGGCTTTGAAGCAGGATATCATCGGCAAGGTAAACCGTCATTACGGTAAGGTCCTTGAAGAGGCTACCCCGCAGATGATCTACGGCGCCTGCGCGCTCACAGTCCGTGACAGGATCATGGAAAAGTGGGCTGCTTCGCACAGAGAGGTAAAGCAGGAGGGCTCAAAGAAGCTTTATTATCTTTCATTTGAGTTCCTTATGGGCAGACTGCTCGCGACAAACATCCTGAACCTCATGCAGACAGCCGATTATGAGGCAGTCCTTGAGGATCTGGGCTACACTCTTCCCGAGGTAGCGGAGCTTGAAAACGATGCAGGTCTCGGTAACGGCGGCCTCGGCAGACTTGCCGCATGCTTCATCGACTCGCTCACGACTCTCGATCTTCCGGCTTACGGCTGCACGCTCAGATATGAGTACGGTCTGTTCAGACAGAAGATCGTAGACGGTTATCAGACAGAGCTTCCCGATACATGGCTTGAACACGGAAATGCGTGGGAGGTCGCACGCCCTGAGGAGGCGGTCAAGGTATCGTTCGGCGGCGAGGTGTACAGCTATTGGGAGGACGGCAGGATGAAGGTGGGCTATAACAATGAGCGTACCGTCCTTGCAATGCCTTATGATGTGCCGCTT
>CAMNAT010000359.1 GCA_946531785.1 uncultured Oscillospiraceae bacterium | reverse complement strand
CGTTGCACTTGAATGAGCCCAGCACGCCAAGCGCGACAAAGAACGCCGAGGCAAGGTCGATCATAAGCTGCAGCGCGAAGTTGAACGCGACTATAAAGGTTATTTTTATGAGCGGTATGTTATACCTTGCGCCGAAATACACGAACAGCAGCGGCACGAAATTGTTCACTATTGACTGCACCACATAGCCCGAGTAGCACAGCATTTTTGTATGCTTATATGTAAAAAGCTTTTTTCTCACTATTATCCTCTTTCATGACAAGACCACCGGTCATGCCGGTGGTCTTAGTTTTATCTTAGTTTTATTATAATTTGATTATAACCGTATCGAACGGAGCGATCGTCTCTGTCTTGTCGCCCGCATCGGTCTTTACCGTTGTCGTCTGAGCGGTATCGGCATTGTTGATTATAACGAGCTGCTTGTCGCCCGGATAATAACAGCACTCGCAGAGCGCGTTATCGGTCACATACTTCTGGTCAAGGCTCTCGCCCGCCGCCTCAAGTATGAGGTTCAACAGCGTGCGGTTATTCACCTCGTCATGGCGGAAGCTTGCAAGATATACGCCCATGCCCTTGCCGAACCTATGCGTGGTTATCGTCGGAACGCCCGCGTCTGCCATCAGCACCTTTGTCTCGCCGTCGGTGATATATACCTTATCCATCGGCTCTATCGTTGTGCCGCTCACTACCGCATCGTCATAGTCTACCTCAAACGAATATTTTCCGTGTGAGATGCGCGCGCCGGTATCCTCATCCATACCCAGCACATGCGCCATTCTGAAATATGTGTCATAGCCGCGTACCGCTGACGGCTCGCCCACGCCTATGAATGCGCCGCCCTTTGCTACCCATTCGGTGAGCTTTGTAACGACCTCGGCATCATCCCACTTGTAGCCGCCCGACCATGCGCTGCCCGCAAAGCCCGCGTTTATAACTACATCATAATTGTCAAGTCCCTTTTCCTTGACATCCTCAAAGCTGATGAAATCAACATCCAAGGGAAGTCCGGAAAGTGCCTCGATAACATTTATAAGATCAACCTCCGGATGCTCGTGATAGTGGCCTGAGCATGACCATGAGCGGAGTCTGCCCCAGAAGGTGAGCACCGCTACCTTCGGCTTCAGCACATACGGCGCGCCGTTGGTGTGGAAGGTCTTTATAGTCCTGAACTCGTCCGATATCTTCTCTATATAGTCCTGGAAATCCGGGAACGGGATCGTGAGCGACAGATAGCCGCCGAGACCGATCCTGTCGATCTTGTCGCGCAGAAGCGCGCGGCGAACGTTCTTCCAGTATTCCTTTGCGTCAAGCGTCGGGTTTCCGCCCTCCATGAATGTAGGAGCGCCGCCAAGACCTGTCGGGAACAGATACGGATGCAGACGGATCTCATGGGTCTCCACATCCTGACAGCCTGCGCAAAGCCTTGTCTCAAAGCCGTTGAATACGCACTTTATAAGTCCGTCAAAGCCGAAGTCCTTGAATCTCTTGCCCCACGGCTCAACGCCTACCCATGAATCATCATAGAATACATACGCAAGCTTGCCGTATTCGTGAACTATATCCACAAGCTCCTTGCCGAAGTCAACGACAAAGTCGTTTATGAACTCCATCCAGTCGAGCTTTTTGCTGCCGCATGCCATATGATTGGAGTTGAGCTTGCCCATGTTTATGAAGTCCTCTGAGGTGATCTTATAGCCGTACTTCTCCTCGAACTGCTTCAATGCCAGCGGCGATACGGTGAAGTCATAGGATGCCCAGTCGGAATATCTCTCGCGGCGTCTTACATCTGAGCCCCAGATCCACACGAAGTTATAGAACATCGATGTGAAACGGACAACTGTAGTTGCCGGATGCTCCTCGCACCATGTCCTCAGCCATGTCTTCATGTACTCCTGAGTTTCGGGATAACGCGGATCTATCTGCAGGAGATGCTCCTTGTCCCAGTTGTTTGTCGTATGGTTATACATCGAGATCTCTTCCCATATACGCCATGCGAGGAAGTTGACGGTGTACTTATGCCACGGTGTCGCGTTCTTTATCGTTACCGCGCCGTCAGCATATTCCCAATCCTTGATCTCGGTGTTGGTCGTGCGGTCGAACACCTGCCAGTAGCCTATGCTCTCAGCCGACTCGTTGATCTTGAACTGCTCCGCGAAGAAGTCCTTCATCAGATCGATCTTAAGCGTGCCGCTCTCAGCTACAACCGGATCGGTCATAAGGAATGTACCCTGCAGCTTGTCCATGTTCTGCTTTGCCCATTCGTTGTGGTTACGGATTATGCATATCGTTGAATATATACCGTAGCCGGCGTTTACGATCTCCGGCGAAAGCTCGGTACCGTCCGAGTCACGGATTACATCCGCGCCCCACTTCTTTGCCATTTCCAGAGTAAGCTCCTCATAACCGCTCTCGCCCGGTAATGTGAAGCCGCCTGTTGTCTTGCTCATAACATTTCCCCCTCTTTTTTGAAAAAATTTTATATTAATATTATTTTACCACTTAAATGCGTAATTGTAAATAGTTATTTACGATCAAGCTCAACTGTTTCTGCATTTCCGAACTTCATGTACAGTGTTTCGTCACCGACATGCTTTTCAGCCCAGCCCTCAGGCGCGTTTGCCTCGCCCCTTACGCGGACTATCATCAGTCCGCCCTTTCTGAAGCTGATCCTTGCGCCGTTATCAGTGCGCTTTATCTCCGCCGGAAGATTCACACCCGTTATCTCAAGCCCCTGACGCGCAGTCTTGCTTATCATCGCGGTATCCCCAAGTGATACGGTGATGCTGCCGTCCTCTTTCCGCGACACAGCGGAATCCGAGGTGTAGCCCTCTGCGTTTACTTTATCCGAGAACACAATACGCGCGCCGACACAGCCTATACAGTCCGCGTCATACAGCCCGCGCGACTTATCGCGCGGCGCGGCGCTCACACGTATCCTGTCGCCGTCCTTCTGCGCGCTCATATCTGTGTTATAC
>CAMNAT010000358.1 GCA_946531785.1 uncultured Oscillospiraceae bacterium | reverse complement strand
AGCGAGTCTTTGCCTTGAAAACGTCATCATCTACACCGTCTGTCACATACAGACAGCATTTCGGATGCAACCCAAAATATATTAAAGGAGGAGAAATTTCCTATGAATTTCAAAAAATTCATCAGCGGCGTAAGCGCCCTTGCTATCGCCGCAACTACATTTGTAGGCATGGCAGTCACTGCAAATGCGGCGACTCTTGATGCAACATTAGAGCACACAGCATCTAACTATTGCGGTGCTGTCGCTGACCCGTACAATGCAACAGTGGGTCCATCAAGCAATCGCGTTAATGTTTGGGTAACAAACACCGTTGATGCAGAGAAAGAACATTATCAAAATGAAGGCAGCGGTACTTATCAAGGCTATGCTTTTGCAGACTTTTCATACAGCATCCCTGATGGAGCAACTCTTGTAAAGGCTACACTTACTTGGACAGCTGCTGTTAGTGATGGCAGCAACCGTGAGCATAAAATCTATTATCTGAATGCAGGTTCCAGACCCAATTATGCATCATTTCAAACCACGGGCACTTCACTGTCAAGATATAACGGCTCAAAATCATCTACGATATATGATCAATGGTGGTCCGGCGAAAAAACAGAAGAGACAGATGTAACAACTGCAGTAGCTGATCGTGCAGATCAGGGTTATATAGTATTTCAGTGGACACAGTCAGCAAAAGGTGCTGATCTTTACGGTAAAGGCTCTACAAAAGCGCCGACATTGTCTATAGAATACACAACTGCAAGCTTATATACAGCTAACTTCGTTATAAGTGGTACTGATGTTGTGCCCGATGTTACAGTTTACACCGATGAAGGCAGAACTTCAACTATCGGTGCAGATAAACTGACACCCGGAACAACATACTACTATACAGCTACAAAAGCAGGTTACACATCTGATAGTGGCTCATTTACAAAGACCTCAGATGACCTTGTAAATGATGCATGCACGATAGAATGTAATATGACAGCAAGAACACCGGTTACATCAATAAAGGTCAACTACAACTATACATTTGACGGTGACAGTGAGCCAACAACACTTTATACCGACAATATTGATGTAGCTGGTCGTTATGTTGGCGACACTATGACTGTTCCGTTCAGAGCTTATATTCAGTATGGCGGTAAGCTTTATCAAACATCAAATAATGATTCAACATATTTCGGTGATGAAAATATAGCTCTTACCGCAGAAACTGTTATAAACAAGCCATTGAAAAATGTTGATCTTGGAAACGGCAATATCGTATATTTCAAGGATTTTGATGACAGCACAGCAGATAACGCTTATTCAAGAGGATCATATATGAGTGCTTATGCAAACAAGAGCTATACATCAACAGAAAATCTTCCGGCTGGAAAATATAATTTTATTATCCGCGGCTATAACAGAGGCAGAGGCTCATACGTTAAGGTTGGAGATAATACAGTATTTGCTGCTACTGCTTTTGGTAACAATGGATGGAGCGGCACGACAGTTAAAGATGTGAATGTCCCCGTGGCTGGTAATCTTTCATTTGTGGCAGGCAGTAGTAACACAATTGATTTATACGATATTATCATAGCAGTAAGAACCGGCGACTGTGATGAGCCGACTGAGAGCAAGAATGTTTTGTTTGATGATGTAGAGATCGAAACACTGCTTGACAAAACGCTTACTGTAACTATCAATTATAAGGACAACTCGCAGACAAAGTCAAAAGCTCTTTCCGAGCTCAAAAACTTAGCTGAGGCAAGCGATGATGTAACATTCCCAGAATTCTCAGGTACAGGTTCTGTACAGCTTGGTCTGATTATAACGGGTGTTCCCGAAAGTGCGACAGTTACAAGCGCTGTTATTGAATAATCGGAGGTGTTGAAGATGAAAAATTTATTTACAAACCCGACAATGGATATCAGATGCTTTGAAACTGAAAGCATAGTGACGGTAGTTTCCGGCACAGGCAATCAGGGCAATTTGAACCCGACACCGGATCAGATGTCAGCTGTACAGGACAAGATAGAAGTTTCCGCTGATATACTCGGATTTACTTTTACCGAATAATTATCCCTGCCCTCAAATCATTTCAAGGCAGATAAAATCAAAAAAATGCACACCGCAATCTCTCCCTGCGGTGTGTTTTTTTGATATCTGCAAGGCTCTTTCTGTTTCTCCGGAAAAGCTGTTTGAATTCAGAGAATGAAAAATGCGCAACCGCACGGGCTGCGCATTGTCAGAAATCCAGATCACTGTGAGTTCCGGTCCTGGATAAAGTAAGTGTCAGAATATCATTCTTTATGCGATATACCATAAGCCAGTCCGGCTGTATGTGACATTCCCTGTATCCAAGCCATTCCCCTCTCAGCTCATGGTCTTTGTTCTTTTCCGGCAGCTTATCGCCGTTAAGAAGTGTATCGACAACTGCCTGCATCAACCGCGGATCAACGCCGCGTTTGATCATTTTTTTGTAATCGCGTTTAAATGAGTTTGTTATTTTCAGCTTATACTTCATGCTTCAGCTCCTCTTCCACCTCATGCATGAATTCTTCAAAGCTGTTATAGGTACCTGAATCAGGATCATTTTCCATGAGCTCGGTCTCAAGTCTTGCGATCTCATTTTTATCTGCGATAAAATGGAGAAAAGCCGCGACCTTATATTCCGGCATTGCTTCAATAAGCTTAATTGCACATTGCTTCACAGTTGACATGCTCATCAGTCCTTTCAAAAATAAACTCATTTATATTATACTACAGTCACAACAAAAAATCAATAACTTTTATTCGCATCAAGTATTGTCATAATTATTCACCACAGCACGCGCCCATGCTCCCTTTTCATTTTCTGCTGATTTGGGATCGGCATATTTTGAGAGGATCCCTCTTATACTTTTAGTCTCTGCTGTTTTTTGCGGCTCAACAAATTCATCCATTATGGTGATTATTTTCATATCAGCTCCGCGGCGGAATCAAGGATGTATTCCGCGCCGA